>DASPMA010000351.1:0-2097 GCA_035627335.1 Binatia bacterium | reverse complement strand
CGCATTTTCATCGAGACGGTGCTAGGCGGTGTCAGCGCCGGCGTGCTCGGTCTGGATCGCGACGGCCGCATCACCGCGGTGAATAGCTCGGCCGCGCAACTGCTCGGTATGGAGCAGGCGCATCTGGTCAATCGCCGCTTGGTGGACGTCGCTCCGGAATTCTCCGAACTGCTCAACCAGCCGCCATCCACGATGGAGCGTCCGCCGCAACGCGTCGATCTTGTGCGTGAAGGCGGGTCAGTGAATCTCAGCGTGCGCATGAGCCCCGAGGCCGAAGGCGGCCTCGTGCTTACCTTCGACGACATGACCAAGCTCATCTCCGCACAGCGGCAGGAAGCCTGGAAGGACGTGGCGCGTCGCATCGCGCACGAGATCAAGAATCCGCTGACGCCGATCCAGCTTTCCGCCGAGCGTCTGCGCAGGAAATATGCGCCGGAAATCACGTCCGATCAGGACACGTTCCTGAAATGCACGGACACGATCCTGCGCCAAGTGTCGGACATTGGGCGCATGGTTGATGAGTTCTCCTCTTTCGCCCGCATGCCAACGCCGCAGATGCAGTTCGCCGACATCGCCGAAGTGGCGCGCAACACCGTGTTCGCGCAGCGCATCGCCTTCGCCGACGTGCGTGTCGAAGTGGAAGGCGCAGATCAGCCGATCGGCCTCGTCAGCGATGAGCGCCTCATCGGCCAGGCCTTGCTCAATCTGACCAAAAATGCCGCCGAAAGCGTGCAGGCGCGGCGCGCGCGCGATGGCGAACCGAAAGACGGTTTCGTCACGCTGCGTTTGCGCGACCTTGAATACGGCGTGCAGTTCGAAGTCATCGATAACGGCTTGGGCTTTCCCGAGAAGGATCGCCATCGCCTGATCGAGCCGTACGTGACGACGCGCACCAAGGGCGCAGGGCTGGGCCTCGCCATCGTTGCGCGCATTGTAGAAGACCACGGGGGGCTGATTGAACTGGACGACGCGCCTGGGCCCGGGCCCGGCGCAATTGTGCGCTTCGTGTTGCCGAAGCGCGCAATCGACGAAGTAACCCCACCCGCAGAACACGGCGCAGGAGCCTCTTAGACCATGGCCACCGACATTCTCGTCATCGACGACGAAGCAGACATCCGCGATCTCGTCTCCGGCATACTGGAAGACGACGGGCACCAGGTTCGCACCGCGCGCGACAGCGACGAAGCGCTGGATGCGTTCAGCCGCCGCAAGCCCTCTCTCGTTGTGCTCGACATCTGGCTGCAAGGCAGCCGCATGGACGGCCTCGATCTTCTGAGCACCTTCAAGGAAATCGATCCCGATTTGCCGGTCCTGGTGATCTCCGGTCATGGCACGATCGAGACGGCGGTCGCCGCCATCCGCAAAGGCGCTTACGACTTCGTCGAGAAACCCTTCACCGCCGATCGCCTGCTGCTCGTCGTGCAGCGCGCCCTCGAAGCGACGCATCTGCGCCGCGAAAACACGGCGTTGCGAGCCCGCGGCGGGTTCGGTGACGACCTCATCGGATCGTCCGCCGTCATGGCCGCGCTCCGCGCCGCGATTGACCGCGTGGCGCAGACCAATTCGCGCGTGCTCATCGCCGGCCCAGCCGGCTCCGGCAAAGAACTCGTCGCGCGGCTCCTGCACGAGCGCAGCGGCCGCGGCGGCGGCCAGTTTGTCGCCATCAACGCCGCCTCCATCGCGCCCGAGCGCATGGAGAGCGAAATCTTCGGCGAAGAGGGGCCTGACGGGCGTCCGAAAAAGATCGGCGTGTTCGAACAGGCGCACGGCGGCACGCTCTTCCTTGACGAAGTCGGCGACATGCCTCTGGAAACGCAATCCAAAATCCTGCGCGTCCTCGTTGAACAGCGCTTCCGCCGCCTCGGCGGCGGCAATGACGTGCAAGTGAACGTGCGCGTCGTCTCGTCCAGTTCGCGCGAGCTGCGCGGCGACATCGAGGAAGGGCGGTTCCGCGAAGACCTCTTCCACCGCCTCAATGTGGTGCCGCTGCGCGCGCCGAGCTTGGCCGAGCGCCGCGAAGACATCCCGGAACTGGCCGGCTACTTCGTCGGGCGGCTTGCCGGCATGTCCGGCGTGCCGCCACGCCAGATCGGCGAA
>DASPMA010000350.1:0-6023 GCA_035627335.1 Binatia bacterium | reverse complement strand
CGGCGTAGAGCTGGCCGGTCGCGCCCGTGACGAAGTCAACGACGTTGGTCAATTCCGCGCCGGTGATTTGCGGCGACCGGTCCTCGGCATTCACAGCGGCGCCGTTATGCATCATCAGCGTGAAAAGCCGCCCGCTGAGATAATCGGCAAACACATAATGCCCGGTCATGCCTGCATTGGCGCCGACATAGACTTCGCCGCCCGTGATCGAGCCGCCGAAAAAGCGCCCGTACTCATAGACCGGCAAGGTCAGCGACGGATCGCCCGGTTGCGGCGTGCCGGGCGGGCCCGGATTAAAGGTCAACGTGCCTTCCATGATGCGCCAGCCATAATTGGCGCCGCCTGCGAAACCGGCAGATTGGAAATTGACTTCCTCGCGCGCACTTTGGCCGACATCGGCGATATAGAGATCGCCGTTGCGCGGATCGAAGGCGAGCCGCCACGGGTTGCGCACGCCATAAGCCCAGATCTCATCCGCGCCCGCGATGCCTACGAATGGATTGTTCGCCGGGACGGCGTAGTTGCGCGCAGCGTCGGCAGGAAATCCGTCCGCATCGACATTAATGCGGAGTATCTTGCCGAGCAGATCGTTGAGGTCCTGCGAATTGTTGCCGGGATCGCCGGCGCCTCCGCCATCGCCTGTAGCGACATAGAGATAGCCGTCATCCGGCGAGAAGCCAATCCAGCCGCCATTATGGTTCGTGAAGCCCGTCTGCTTCGGTATCTCGATGACAAGCGTAGAGGCGTTGTCCGCCACTGCGGGATCCGTGCTTGAGCGATGATACTCGCGCACTTGCAGATCGCCTTGCGGGTCGGTCAGGAAAACGAAAAAGCGTCCGTTGCCCGAATAGTTCGGGTGGAAGGCAAGACCTAGGACGCCACGCTCGCCGCCTCCGGAGAACAGCGTATCCTGGACGTCGAGGAAGGTGGTGCGCGCGCCGGTCGCCTCGTCCACGCGGAAGATGACGCCGGTGTCCTTTTGCACGATGTAGAGAAAGCCCGCGTCGGCCGGCGTAGCGGCGCCGGTGGAGAGGGGCGAGGCGCCCATTCCCGTCGCGATCGCAACGACGTTGATTTCCCCAGTCGCACCCGCACTGTGGCCATAGAGGGTGTCGTTCCCGTCGCCGCCGTTCAGCGTGTCGGCGCCGCCGAGGCCGGAAATGCTGTTCGCTTCCGCATCGCCGGTGAGCGTGTCGTCGAACGCTGTGCCGATGAGGCTTTCGATGCTCTGGAACGTGTCGCCTTGCGCGTGTCCGCCCAAGGCCTCGCCGGTCGCGAGATTGACAGACACCGCGGCATTAGAACCATCATAGTTCGCCGTATCGATGCCGCCATTGCCGTTGATCGAATCAGCGCCTGCATTGCCGGTCAGCACATTGTCAGCTGCATTGCCGATCAGCGTATCGGCGCCCGCGCCCCCGATCGCGTTCTCGATCACCGCGCCGCGCGCGATGGCGATGTTGTACACCGCGGGTCCGCCATTGCCCGGACCGGCGCTGGAAAACGCTTGCTCGCGCAAGTCGATTTCGGAATTGGTCGTGTACCCGGAAAGGTCAAGCGTGTCGGTCCCCCCGGCATCCCAGATCGTGAACACCGAAGCTTGGTTCGCAGCGCCGATGGAGAAGACGCTGTGGCCGCTGTTGGAATTGAATCCGTAAGTGGTGTCCCCGGTGCGGGTCGTCGTGTTGGGGCCATAGAGCAATTGCGCTGCGGCGATGTCGTGCATCTGCGGGGCGCGCGCATTGATGCCGAAGTTCGCGCCTGTGAAGGACGGACTGAAATAGCTCATGGTCATGAATTGCGACGTGTCCTGCCAGAACGTCGCGTCATCGATGTAGTTTGCGCCGCCATTGGCGCCGCCGCCATAATCCTCCGGATGCAGCAGGCCAAGCGCATGGCCGATCTCATGTACGAGAATTTGCGCGCCAAGCGAGAAGGTGAGCGGATCAGCATCATAATTGCGCGAAACGTTGACCCAGATATTGCCCTCGAGATCGGCCGCGCCCGCCGCCGTTGGCGACGGCAAAAAGGCGAAGGCTGAGAAGGCGGCAGGCCCAGTGGTGTAATTGCCGAGCAGAATACTGGCGTTGTTGGAATAGGCGCCGGGGCCGCTCGTGCCCTCGCCGACGCGCACGAGCTGGATGTTGGCGACCTCCGACCACAAGCGCATGATCTCGTCGACAACCGCGATCTGGATCGCGTTGAATTGCGCGAAGCCCGAAACACCTGCCGGCAATTGGGACAGTTCGAATGCCGATACGCTGGCGCGGAACGCGTAGGTGATGACGATGGGTTCGCCGTTCGTTGTGCTCCAGGAATAGCCGCCGCGCGTCAGCTGCGCGGCCGCCTGGTCCCAGCTCAGCACCGGCAGGCCGTTGACCAACGACCCTGGCGATGGCGGAAGGAAAAATTCCGGCGTGGACCCTCCCTTATCGGGCGCCGCGCCGGGAGAGGCAGTTGCGTCGAAGGGGTCCTGCAGCGGCCGCGCCATGGGCGGAGAGCCGTCAGCGTCCCTTGGCTGCCAAGCGCGCAGCGAGAGCATGCGTTCGCGCATCATGGTGCTCCATCCTGACCGAGATGAACGCTAAGGGAGCGGCTGTAAGCGCCGAAGCCAAAAGCGACGAACTGCGCGTCCGATCAGGGCAATGCGGCCCTATCTCTCAAACCGCGTGCACGGCGCGGACGTGGCCGTCGGTGTAGGCGAGGATCCGGCGTTCGCCGCCGGGCCAGGTGGTGAGGTCGACGACCATGCGGACGCTGTCGCGCACGCCGTCGGTGAGGGCTTCGGGTTCTAGGCGGACCCAGGCGAGCGGCGCTTCGGGCGTCGCGGCTTCGCCGGCTTCGCGGATCGCACCGACGATCGCGGCGCGGGTTTCGCGCGGCGGGTATTGCAGGAAGATGGAGTGATAGACGATGGTCGCCGCGCCGGGTGCGCGCGCTTTGAGCTTTTGCTTCAGCCATTCGCCTGCGTCGGCGCGTTCGACTTTCACGTGCGATTGGCGGGCGAGTTCTACGGCGCCGTCAAAGCGCGCGAGGCGTTCGGGCTGGTCAGGCCAAATGTAGGAGCGCAGGCGCAGGAGCTGATAGGGATCGTTGATGTCGAGCGGATTGAGGTCGCAAGCGGCGCGATGGCGGATGTTGGGCTGTGCTTCGACCGGCGGTGTCGCGCCGCTCCAATTGGTGTCGATCTCGACGGGGCTCTCGCCGCCCCAGGACCAGGATTGCGTGCGATAGCGGAAGCGATCCCAATTGACGTTAAGACCGGCGCTGGCGCCGATCTCCAGCAAGTCGATAGGCCCTTGCCAAGTCTCGGCGAAGGTGAGGAAGCCGGCGAGCAGTGCGATCGAGCGGCGCACTTCGTTGGTTTGCGGCGCCGACTTGATGAAGTCGGCGACCCAATCGCGTTCGCGTTCGAGAAACGCCCGCGCGACGGGCCACACATCGTCCATGCGCCATTCGGCGCGTGCGTTCGGATAGAGTTCAGCGAGCTCTGGATCACGGCCTGACAGGGCAGCGGCATGTAAGGCGCCGGTGAGACGCAACGCCAGCGCATCGGCGCGCGGATTGGTGGGCCAATCGCCGACGAGGGAGGCTATGGGACCGCCGGCTTCCAAGTCCAACGCGAAACTTCGGATGAGTTCGCCGGTGAAGCGAGAGCCGTAATACTCGCAGAATCCGGCTTGCTCCTTCAAATGCGCGAGGACGTCGGCGCTCAAGCGCGCTCCACCGCAAGCGCGATGCCCTCGCCGCCGCCGATGCAAAGCGAGGCGACGCCGCGCTTGGCGTTTTGCGCTTCCATGGCGGCGAGCAGCGTGACGAGGACGCGCGCGCCCGAAGCCCCGATCGGGTGGCCTAGCGCGCAGGCGCCGCCATTGACGTTGAGCTGGTCGAGACCGATGCCGAGTTCCTTCATCGCGATCAACGGCACAACAGCGAACGCTTCGTTGATCTCCCAGAGATCGACGTCGCCCACTTTCCAGCCGGCGCGTGCGAGAGCCTTTTGAATTGCGGGCACTGGCGCTGAGGTAAACTTCGACGGCTCCTGCGCGTGCGAGGATTGCGCGACGATGCGGGCGATGATCTGCTTGCCCTGCTTTTCCGCATCTGTGCGGCGCATCAGCACGAGAGCGGCGGCGCCATCGGAGATGGCGGAGGCGTTCGCGGCGGTGACGGTGCCGCCTTCGGTGAAGGCGGGCTTGAGCGAGGGAATCTTTTCCGGCTTGGCTTTGCGCGGCAGTTCGTCTGTATCGATCACCCCGGCTTTGGTTTCGACCGCGGCAATCTCCCGCTTGAAGCGGCCTTCCTTGGCAGCGTTCTGCGCGCGCGTCAGCGTTTCGAGCGCGTACGCGTCCTGTTGTTGGCGCGTGAGCTGATACTCCTTGGCCGACTGATCGGCGTAGACGCCCATGGCGAGACCTTCGTAGGCGTCTTCGAGGCCGTCGAGCGCCATGTGGTCGAGCATTTTGTCGTGGCCGTACTTTTTGCCGCCGCGATGCGATGTGAGCAGGAACGGCGCGCGCGACATGCTCTCCATGCCGCCGGAGACGATTGTGTTGGCTTCACCGGTGAGCAAAGCTTGGCGCGCCATGGCGACGGCTTGCAGGCCTGAGCCGCACATTTTGTTCAGCGTCACGGCTTGGGTGGATTTCGGCAGGCCGGCGTGGATCGCGGCTTGGCGCGCGGGCGCTTGGCCTTGGCCGGCGGAAAGCACGTTGCCCATGATGATCTGATCGGGATCGCGTACGCCGGCTTCCTGCACGGCAGCCTTCACGGCGATGGCGCCGAGATCGGGCGCCGCGTAGCCGGAGAGTTCGCCTTGCAGGCCGCCCATCGGCGTGCGCGCCATGCCGACGATGACGATGTCTTCACTCATTGCGATTTCTCCGGACGAATGATCATGCAGGTGGATGTGCCGTGTGCGTAGAGCTTGCCGTTCAGGTCGGTGAGCTTGGCTTCGGCGGTGAGAATGGTGCGGCCTTGCGCCAGCACGCGGCCTTCGCAGCGCAGCTTGCCGGTGGCTGGCGTGATGGCCCGCACGAAATTGGCTTTGGTCTCCAGCGTGCCGTAGCCGACATTGGGCGGCAGCGTGGTGTGGCCGGCGGCGCCACAGGCGCTGTCGATCAAAGTGAGCGCCCAGCCGCCATGCACGGCGCCCATCGGGTTGAGAATGCGGTCGCTCGGCTCGCCTTCAAAAACGACACGCCCTTCTTCCGCTTCCGCCAGCCAGAAGCCGAGTGTGGTGGAAATGCTCGGTGGCGGAAATTTGCCTTCGAGGATGCCACGGATGGTCTGCAGGCCGGTCAGTCCGGCGAAGTCGGACATTTGCGTCATGCCGTTTCTTTGATCCAGCCGCCGCCGAGGACGCGCGTCGAGTTTGTATCGTAGAACACCGCTGCTTGCCCAGGCGCCACGCCCTCTTCGGGGGTTTGGAGTTCGACCGACACTAGGACCGCCGGCGCCCCGCCGGCGGTTTCATTGGGCATGCGCGGGACGGTGGAGATGAGCGTTGTTCTGCCAGCAGTGGCGCGAGCCGATCCAACCGCCGGCGAGGGCGCCGGCGGTCCAAGAAAGAGCTTTGCCGGCACGGGCGGGCGCGTGGAGCGGACGCGCACGAGAATGTCGCGGCCGTTCGGCGGCGTCTCGCCCTCGCCGATCCAGTTTACGTCCTTCAGAGCAATGCGCGACACGCCGAGCGCTTCGCGCGGGCCGACGATGACGCGCTTGCCCGCGGCGTCGAGTTTCACGACGAACAGAGGCTCGCCGGTGGCGACGCCCAGGCCACGGCGTTGGCCGACGGTGAAATTGATGACGCCGTTGTGTTGACCCATGACGCGGCCGTCGACATGCACGATTTCGCCGGGCTCGATCGCGCCGGGGCGGAGTTTTTCGACGACGGCTTGGTACTTGCCTTGCGGGACGAAGCAGATGTCCTGGCTGTCGGGCTTTTCGGCAACGCGCAGTCCGAGTTCGGCGGCGAGCTCGCGCACGCGGCTCTTCGGCAAGCCGCCTAGCGGAAAGCGCAG
>DASPMA010000349.1:0-2926 GCA_035627335.1 Binatia bacterium | reverse complement strand
GCCAAGACCGAGCGCGAACGCCGCGGCGGCGGCTGTGATCAGAAGACGCATGTTCTCTCTCCTACGCAGTGAGCTGGTTATGGGTTGGTGTTCTCGTTGCCGTCGGTCGCGTCATTGACGGCGTCTTCGGCGTTGTCGCCGGCTTGTTCGAGTTCGTTGCCGGCGTTTTCTGCGGCCTGCTCGAGTTCGTTGCCGGCGTTCTCGGCAGATTGTTCAGCGCTCGACTCCTCTTCGACCCGGGCTTCCTGCGTACAGGCGCCAAGCGTCAAGAAGCTCGCCGCGGCGATGGCGGCCAACAGGGGCTTCATCATTCAATGTCTCCTATTGCGTCCCGTCCGGCGGCTTTTCACGCACGCCAGCGGTATTAACGCTGCTCCATGGAGCGGGTTCCTATGCGAAACCGCAAAGCGCCAAGACAAAGGCGGAGTTCCGCCATTTTCCCTAGTGCGCGGATTTCAGGGAGGATTTCTGAATAACGGCGGCGCGCAGGAGGCTGGCTTGCACGCCCCAGGCCGCTATAAGGCGCGAAACGAGGACGACATGGGCCTGAGCGAAGACCAGCAAATGATCGTGGAGACCGCGCGGGCCTTCGCGCAGGACAAGCTCCGTCCCAATGCTGCGCGCTGGGAGGAGGAGGGGCTCGACCGGGGCGTGCTGCAGGAACTCGCCGGCCTGGGATTTGGCGGCATCTATGTGAAGGAAGAGCACGGCGGCTCTGGCCTCACGCGCCACGACGCGGCGCTGATTTTCGAAGAGCTGTCGCGCGGATGCGTGGCGACGGCGGCGTTTCTCTCCATTCACAACATGTGCGCCTGGATGATCGACTCGTTCGGCAACGATGAGCAGCGCGCACAATGGCTGCCCCAACTGACGACGATGCAGAAGATCGCGTCGTATTGTTTGACCGAGCCGGGGTCGGGATCGGATGCGGGCGCGCTGCGCACGACGGCCAGGCCGGACGGCAATTCGCAATATGTTATCAATGGTTCGAAGGCGTTCATTTCGGGTGCGGGATTCTCGGATCTTTATGTCCTCATGTGCCGCACTGGCGAGGACGGGCCGAAAGGCGTGTCGACTATCCTGGTTGAGGACAAGACTAAGGGGCTGTCATTCGGCAAGCTCGAGGACAAAATGGGCTGGCGCGCGCAGCCCACGGCGATTGTGTCGTTCGACAATTGCAAAGTGCCGGTCGAAAACCGCATCGGGCCGGAAGGCGAGGGCTTCAAGTACGCGATGAAAGGCCTCGACGGCGGGCGTCTCAACATCGCCGCATGCGCACTCGGCGGCGCGCAAGACGCGTTCGATCGCGCGCTGACGTACGTGCAGGAGCGCAAGCAGTTCGGCAAACGCATCGCCGATTTCCAGAACACGCAATTCACGCTGGCGGACATGGAGACGGATCTCGCCGCCTCGCGCGCGCTTTTGCACCAGGCTGCGAAGAAACTCGACGCGAAGACGTCCGACGCGACGAAATTCTGCGCGATGGCGAAGCGATTTGTCACTGACACCGCGTTCAAGGTGGCGGATCAGGCGCTGCAGCTGCATGGCGGCTATGGCTATCTGGCGGACTACGAAGTCGAACGCATCGTGCGCGACCTTCGCGTGCATCGTATTCTCGAAGGCACCAACGAGATCATGCGGGTGATCATCTCGCGCGACCTGCTGAAGTCATGACGCGCTGAAAACCGCGAGGGGAGAAGAGGCATGATCATCAGAGCGATGGGTCTGGGCTTTCTGCTGTGGCTGGGCATCTGGGCGGCGTTTCGCTTTGCCGGCCAGTACATCCTGACGCCCGACGAAATGCAGCGCATGATTGCGTTTGTGGCGACGCCGCCGGTGATGTGGGCGGTGAGTTACGCCGGGCTGAAGCTGCTGAAAGAAGCGCGCGGCGATGAGGCGGAAGCGGCCGTTGGGCTGGCGCTGCCGGGCCTTTTTCTCGGCGCATTCGTCACACACGAATTCGCACGCGTGTTTCCGAACATGGACCCTACCCTCGACAGCGCTTTTGGCGGGCTTGTGCTGTTCGCCTATGCGAGTGTTTTGTTCCTTGGCCTCTGCCTTACCAAGCTCGCGCCGCAGGATGAGCGCGTGTGAGGCGGCGCGACGTGCTTCTTGGCGCGGCGGCTTTGGCGGGATGCGCGAACATGACTGAAGCAAGCGCGCACCGGCCGATCGTGATCGCGCACCGCGGCGCCAGCGGCGAACGGCCCGAGCACACGTTAGCGAGCTATTCGCTGGCCATTGCGCAAGGGGCGGACTTCATCGAGCCCGATCTCGTCATGACGCGGGACGGCGTGTTGGTTTGCCGTCACGAGAATGAGATCTCGGGCACGACCGATGTGGTCGATCATCCCGCATTCGCCGACCGACGGAAAGAAAAGACCGTCGATGGGGTGACGGCAGCCGGCTGGTGGGTCGAGGACTTCACGCTGGCCGAATTGAAGACGCTGCGTTGCCGCGAACGCATTCCGCAGCTGCGCCCCAATAATGCGCGCTATGATGGCCAGGACAGCATTCCGACCTTTGCCGAAGCCTTGGCGCTCGCACGCGAAGCAGGGGTCGGGATTTATCCGGAGCTGAAGCACCCGACCTTCTTGCGCGATACGGGTCTCGATCCAGTGCCGGCCTTCATCACCGCCGTACGCGAGGGCGGCGGCCAGGCGGCGGCCGACCGCATGTTCGTGCAATGTTTTGAGGTCTGGCCGTTGCGCAGGCTTGCGGAAATGTCTTCGATCCGCTGGACGTGCGTACAGCTCGTTTCGTCGAGCGGCGGACCCTGGGATAGGCGCGACCTCAGCTATGCGGACATGCTGCGGGACGAAGGCCTGCGCACTATCGCCGAGTACGCGCGCGGTATCGGCGCGGAGAAAACGCTGATTATTCCGCGCGACTCGAGCGGCCGGTCGCAGACCGCCACAGACCTCGT
>DASPMA010000348.1:0-2067 GCA_035627335.1 Binatia bacterium | reverse complement strand
CTCTATTTCAATCAGCGCCGCGTCTTCAATAAGCGCTTTGACTTCGACCACAGCCATGGCCGGGTAGTGGAGACCCATTTTCTCGCGCCAGATCGCGCCGATTTCGGCGAGGGAAGCGAGGTAGGCGCGCTTGTCGGTGATGTACCAGGTCATGCGCGCGACGTGTTCTGGGCCGGCGTTGGCTTCGCGCAGGACGGCCAGCGTGTTGTCGAGCGTTTGTGCGAATTGCGCGGAGAGTGTGGCAGCTTGGAACGTGCCCTCCGCCGTCCAACCGATCTGGCCGGCGACGAACACGAGCTTGCCTTCGGCTTCGATCCCGTTCGCGTAGCCTTTCGGGCGCGGCCAATCCGGCGGGTTGAGCGTTCTCATGCGCGCTCCTGATATTGCGCCATCGCCTTGCGGAGCGGCTCGGGCCACGGCTCCGGCCCCATGCCGTCGAGATCGACATAGACGATCACTTGTTCGAACTGCGCCACCGGCACGCCGTCGACGCTGGCTTCGTGCTTGAGCGTGCAGGACGCGCCGCCGATCTCTTTCACGTGCAGTGTCTGTGTCATGCGATCGCCCATGCGGGCGGGGCGGCCGAACTGGGCGTCGAGCTTCACGGTCGGCACGCCTTTCTTGGCGTCGATGTGCATCTGCTTGAACGGTGCGCCGAGCGTCGCGAACCAGTCCTCGACCATCTCGTTCACGAGGCCGAAGAAACGCGGATAGAACATGAGGCCCGCGGCGTCGCAGTGCTCGAACCGGACCGTGATTTCGCGTGTGAACTTCATGCGCCGCGCAGCTTGAAGCGCTGTAGTTTGCCGGTATGCGTCTTGGGCAGCTCGGCGACGAACTCGACCGCGCGGGGATACTTGTATGGCGCGATGGCCGCTTTGACGTGATCCTGCAGCGTTCGCGCTGAGGCGCTGGCGCCGGGCTTCAGCACGACGAAGGCTTTCACGATCTGGCCGCGCTCTTCATCCGGCGCGCCGACGACGGCGCATTCGGCAACGGCGTCGTGGGTGAGGAGGGCGTTCTCCACTTCCGGCGCGCCGATATTGTAGCCGGCCGAGATGATCATGTCGTCCGCGCGCGCGACGTACCAGTAATAGCCGTCGGCATCACGGCGGTAGAGATCGCCGGTGACGTTCCAGCCGTTGACGACGTAGTTCTTCTGCCGCTCGTCGGCGAGGTAGCGGCAGCCGGTCGGCCCGCGAATGCCGAGGCGGCCTTCGCCTTCGCCTGCGATTTCTCGATCGTTCTCATCAAGCAGGCACGCTTCGTAGCCGGGCACGGGTTTGCCGGTGCTACCGGGCCGGATCTCATCGCCGCGCGCCGAGATGAAAATGTGAATCATCTCGGTCGAGCCGATGCCGTCGATAATGCGGATGCCGGTGCGCTCGAACCATTGGTCGGAGGTCGCGCGCGGCAGGTGTTCGCCGGCCGACACGCAAGTGTGCAGCGAAGCGAGCTTGCTCAGATCTTGCTTCATCAGCGCGCGATAGCCGGTGGGGGAGGTGAACAGCGTGGTGGCCTTGTGCTGGGCGATGGTGTCGGCCAGCACGTCGAAGCCGGGCTTGGCGCAGATCGCTGTCGCTGCGCCGACGCTTGCCGGGAAGACGACGCCGGCGCCGAGGCCGAAGGTGAACGCGAGCGGCGGCGTGCCGATGAAGACGTCTGTTGGCTTTGGTTGGAGCACGTGACGCGAGAACGTTTCCGCCATCGCGGCGATATCGCGATGGAGGTGGACGCAGCCTTTTGGCGTGCCGGTAGTGCCCGACGTGAAAGCAATCAGCGCGGGATCGTCGGCGGCGGTGGCGATGGCGGGGAAGTCGCCGGGCGCGCTCGCCATGCGCTGGTCGAGTTCATCGGCGGAGATGATGTGCTTCAGAGACGGCGCTTCGGCGCGCGCTTGTTCGAGCTCGGCCACGCGTTGGAAGTCGGCGATGGCGTGGGTGATCTGCGCTTTGTTGATGATCACTGCGAGTTCGTTGGCGCGCAGCATCGGCATGGTGCCGACGGCGACGCCGCCTGCGCGGAGGACGCCCCACCAGACCGCGACGGAGTGCAATGAGTTCGAGG
>DASPMA010000347.1:0-2874 GCA_035627335.1 Binatia bacterium | reverse complement strand
CTGGATTCTGCTGCTGCCGCAAAGCGCAAAGGGCCGCCACTGGCCCGCAGCTGGGGTTTGACGCTGCAGGGAATTTCGCTTCGCGCGCGCGGGCTGTGGATTTATGTGTGGCGGCGCGGAAATATCGCTAACGCGTTCGGGACAGGCGTTGAAGTTTCGTAAGAGATTTCTAATCTCAACGCTCACGGGGTCAGGATCTGCCAATGCTCATCCAGATGCCTCGCGGGTCCTCGGACCAGCCAGGTACGCAGAACGCGGAAGAATGCAGTGCTTTCGAGGCGGCGCTACGGCGCGATCTCGCGAGCGCGCCAGTAATTTCCTATGACGCTATGCTTGGCGGCTGGAGCAAGCGCGCGTTCGATTTCACGCTCACGCTTATCGCCCTGCCGGTGTGGTTGCCAGTGCTCCTGGTTGCGGCTGCTTGGTCGAAGATACGGCATCCCGCGCCCGTGTTTCTCACGCGAGAGCGAGTCGGTTATGGCGGACGTGTTTTCAAGTGCGGCGCGCTGCGGCTTGAACCGCCGAGCGCGACCATCGCGCTTCTGCACGGGCCGAAGGAGGAGAAGCCGGCGAACGATTGGAACTCGATCACGAGCAAGGCCGAAACACGGCGCGAGAAGTGGCGCCGGGCGATCGAGCGTTTGCCGAGTTTGTTCAACGTGCTCGGCGGAGACATGTCGCTCGTCGGCCCTTCGCCGCTTTCGCAAGAGCAGCTCGAGCCGATGAAGACGGGAAAGCGCTACTATCTGAGCGCACGTCCAGGCGTTGTCGGCATCAGCACGATCGTCGACGCCGACGAGGAACAGGCGAGCCAATACAAGATCTACGCGTTCTCTTGGTCGATGATGACGGACATGGTCATTCTCTCCGATGCCCTGCGGGGCCTGCGCGATCGCGGTGAATTATGGCGGCCGACCAAGATCAAGCGCACGCGGCCCATTCCCCGTAGCGACGACGCGCCGATTCGCCGCCGTACGCGCGCGGCAAACTAGCTCCGTTTACGCTCCGCCTTGCGCAGAAGGCGGACTTGTGCGCCCTCGTTGCTGACGAGGCGGGCCGTGGTGAAGCTGATTTTCTTCGGACATGATGCGCGTGACGCCGCCGTCCAGCGGCGGATTAAGGCGTTTGTTGATGTCGGGGCCGAGGTCGAGGCCTTCACGATGCGCCGCGGAGCTCCGGTCCAGGTCGGCTGGCGCAACGTCGACCTGGGCGAGACGCGCGACGCGGCTTTTGGCCAGCGCATTGGCGCGCTGATCGCGGCGCGGCCCACCTTGCGGGCGCACCGCGAGACGCTGCGCGCGGCCGACATTTTCTATGCGCGCAATCTCGACATGCTCGCGCTCGCGCACTGGGCGAGGGGAATGAGCGGATCGCGTGCGCGACTCGTTTACGAATGCCTGGACGTGCATCGGTTCTTGGCGCGTGGCGATGCGCTGGGCGCCGGGTTCCGCACCGCCGAAGCGGCGCTAATTGGCGGCGTTGCGCTGGTGGTTGTGAGTTCGCCGGCGTTCGTGAGCGAGTATTTCGACAAGCGACACCCCGGGCGGGTGCGGAGTCTGCTGGTCGAGAACAGATTGCCGCCTGGGTTCGACTATGGCCCGCGGCCTTCGGCCATGACGCCGTCCGATGGAAAACTTCGCATCGGATGGTTTGGCAACCTGCGCTGCGAGCGCAGTCTTTCGCTCTTACTTGATCTTGCGGCGCGGTTTCCGGACGCAGTCGAAATATCGATGCGCGGCGCGCCGGCGCACGCGGCGATCGCCGATTTCAACGCCCGCGTCAGCGGACTGAGCAATGTGCGGTTTGGCGGGCGCTATGCCTGGCCGCAAGATCTCGCGGCGATATACCGCGACACCGATGTTGTCTGGGCAGGCGACTTTCACGACGCGGGCGCGAACTCGAAATGGCTGCTGCCCAACCGGCTCTACGAGGGCGGGTATTACGGCGCCCCGCCGCTTGCGCCGGCGGACAGTGAAACAGGGCGCTGGATCGACACGCACGGATTTGGATTCACGCTGACCGAGCCGCTCGAAGAGACGCTGCCAGGTTTCGTTCGCAGTCTTGGTGCGGATAAGGTCGCGCGGGCGCGCGAGCGCCTGCTGGCGGCGCCGATGAGCGTCTTCGTGCAGCCGAAAGATGAGCTTCAGGCCGTGATCGACGCCGCGCTGGCCAGCCCTGTCCGATGAGCAAGCCTTTGCTCCTGATGTTGCTGAGCCGGCATCCGTATGCCGAGAAGAGCGGCCGTGGCTTCATGCTGCGCCAACGCATAGAGCAGGCTCGGCGGCGCTTCGAGACGCGATTGGTCGTTGTGGGCCACGCCGCTGGAGACGCGAGCGATGAGGGTCTGACGTTTCTGCCTCTGGCGGGACCCCTCGACGTCGCCTTGAACGCCGCAGCTTCGCCCGGCGCACCGATGCAGACTTGGCTATTTCATGACGGCGACGCGCGGGCGCGCGTTGCGGAGATGGCCGAAAACGCTGACGCCATCTATGTCGACATGTTGCGGCTTGCGCCGCTTGCTGAGGCTGCGCCGCCACGGGCCGCGCGCATAATCGATTACGATGACCTCCTGTCTGAGCGCTATCGGCTCGCCGCCAGCGCGGACTATGACGTCGCGGGCTTTCTTGCCCGACGCATGGGGCTGATGCGCCATGTCGCCCGCGCCTTCTCCAAGCCCTTGCTGCGCGCGGAGTCGGCGCGGTGTGCCGTCTATGAGCGCAAAACGGCGGACGCCGCCGATCTCGTCGTGTTCACCTCGCCGCGTGAGGCGGAAGCGCTCGCGGCGCGCCGCGTGATGGCCGCGCCGCCCGTGCGCGCGCCGCTGGACGAGACGCCCGCGCCGGGGCGGCGCCTGATCTTCCTTGGCAATATGCG
>DASPMA010000346.1:0-3663 GCA_035627335.1 Binatia bacterium | reverse complement strand
CGACAGCGGCCGGGATGATGGCGCCCTTGGTCGGGATCACGGAGCCCACGGTCGCGCCAATGCCGAAGTGTACATCCGGCATCACGGCGATGTGGCTATGGATGAACGGCAGCGACGCAACATTGCGCAGCTGGTTTTGCGCTTCGTGCTCCACCGGCACGCCGCTAATCCAGGCCTTGATCGGCGCGCGAGCGCCTTGGATTTCTTCGTAACCGGACATGGCCGGTTCTCCTTCCACAAAATTGGAGCGGATAGTGGGAGTCGAACCCACCACCTCCACGATGGCAACGTGGCGCTCTACCGCTGAGCTACATCCGCATCAGGTGTTAGGTGTTGGGCGTCAGGCGTCAGATGTCGCGCGTTTGCTGACACCTGACACCTGCCGTCTGACACCCGTTTTGCGGCCTGGAGCGCATATGAAAAACCCCTCCAGGCCGCGCCTTGGAGGGGTTCTTCATGCTCCACATCGAGACGATGTCAGAAAGCAGAACTCCTCCACGCGCGCGTACCCTCCTGCGCGGCGCGATATGCGACGAGCATCGGGAAGCAGGGGATGGTGTTCAGCGTTTTCACGACACGTCCTCCGAGGGCGCGGCGTGTAGCACATGATTTGGGCGAATGCACGCGGATTTTTCGTGGCGCGTTTCAAATTTCTTTTGGCGGCTGTTCCGGCGCATCGGGCGGATGCGCGAGTCCTAGGCCTTGCTCGACAAGCGCGGCCCATGCGCTCTCCGCGTCTTCCGCGAAGCGAAAGAGGGTAAGATCGCCTTCGGAAATGGCGCCGTGCCTTGCGAGCGCCTCGAAATTGATGATCTCGCGCCAATAGTCTTCATCGACGAGTACAACGGGAATAAGGGGCGCCTTGCGCGTCTGGCGCAACGTCAGAATTTCGAACAATTCGTCGAGCGTGCCGAAGCCGCCTGGGAAAATTACCAGCGCGTTGGCCCGCATCGCCAGATGCATCTTGCGCATCGCGAAATAGTGGAAGTTGAAAGTAAACTCCGGCGTTGTGTAGGCATTCGGCTCCTGCTCGAACGGGAGCGTGATGTTAAAGCCGATCGAAGCGGCGCCCGCCTCGCGCGCGCCGCGATTGGCGGCTTCCATGATGCCGGGACCGCCGCCAGTGGCGATCACGTTCTGACATGGCTCACCGAACTTGTGCACCGCGCCGCCGCGTTCGGAGGCGATGCGGCCGAACTTGAGCGCTTCGGCGTACCATATGGGCTGCTTGCCCGGTCCATTCTCTGCGATGCGCGCCGAGCCGAAAACGACGATTGTCGAGATGACGTTGTGCGCTTTCAGGATCAGCTCGGCTTTCGAGTATTCCAGATAGAAGCGCACGCCGCGCATGTCCTCGCCGAGCAGAAAGTCGGGATCGAGCGCGGCGAGGCGGTACGAGGGCGAAGCCAGCTGGGCGGCGTTGGGTTTGGTGGTTTTTGGGCTGTCGGCCATAACAGTCATGTAGCACTTGCAGCTGCCGAATCACGTCTGAGTTTGTGCTAGGTTCGCGAGTCATGCCGATCCGCCGTCTCCCTCCCGAAGCCGTGAACCGCATCGCCGCGGGCGAGGTGGTGGAGCGACCAGCGGCCGCGGTGAAGGAGTTGGTGGAGAACGCGCTCGATGCGGACGCACGGCGCATTGCGGTGCGGATCGAGCGCGGCGGCTTAGGGTTGATCGCGATCGACGACGATGGGTGCGGGATTGGGCGCGATGAGCTGGCGCTGGCGGTGGAGCGGCACGCGACGTCGAAGCTTGAAGCGGGCGAGGGCGGCGCGGTCGATCTTCTGAATATCCACACGATGGGCTTTCGCGGCGAAGCGTTGCCCTCCATTGGCGCCGTCGCGCGACTGTCGATCACGTCAAAAGCGCGCGGCGCGGGGGAGGCCTGGGCCATCGGCGTCGAGGGCGGTCAGCTTCATGCGGTGAAGCCGTCGGCTTGGGCGGCGCTCAGCGACAGCGGCACGCGCGTTGAAGTGCGCGATTTGTTTTTCGCGACGCCGGCGCGGCTGAAGTTCATGAAATCCGAGCGCGCCGAGATGATGGCGGTGACGGATGTTGTCAAGCGCCTGGCCATGGCGCGGCCGGACGTGGCGTTTTCGCTGGAGCATGATGGGCGCGCTTCTTTGCGTTTGAGCGCGGAGCGCGATGCGGAAAATGAAGGACGGCGCGCTCGGCTGGCGGCGATCCTGGGTGCTGAGTTTGCGCCGAACTGCATTGCGCTCGATCAGACGCGCGGAGAAGTGCGCCTCTCAGGCTTTGCGGGACTGCCCACGTTTCATCGCGGCACGCGCGAACATCAGCACTTGTTCGTCAACGGCAGGCCCGTGAAGGACAAGCTGATCGTCGGCGCGGTGCGCGCCGCGTATCAGGATTTGCTGGCGCGCGACCGCCATCCGGTGGCGGCGCTGTTTCTGGACCTGCCGCCGGGCGATGTGGATGTGAACGTGCATCCTGCCAAGACGGAGGTGCGCTTTCGCGACGCGGCTTTGGTGCGTGGGCTGATTGTCGGCGCGCTTAGCCATGCGCTGGCGGGCGCGGGACACCGCGCTTCGACGACGACAGCGCGGAGCGCGCTGAGCGCAGTGCGCGCGTATGAGGCGCCGCAGCCGGGGCTGCGCATATGGGGCGTGGCCGAGGAGCGCTTGGCGACGGGTGAGTTCGCGATGCCGAGCGGGCGGGTGGAGTCTGCTTGGACCGCCGGCGTTTCGCCGGCGGATTTGGAACCAGTGCTCGAAAGAATCGCCGGCGAGAGGCCAGCGGTCCAAGATGAAGACGCGAGGTTCTTCCCGCTCGGCGCGGCGCGGGCGCAGATTCATGAGACGTATATCGTCGCGCAGACGGAGGACGGCATCGTTATCGTCGATCAGCACGCGGCGCACGAGCGCCTCGTGTATGAGCGCATGAAGGCGATGCTATCGAATGGCGGCGTGCGGCGCCAAGCACTGCTCATTCCGGAAGTCGTGGAGCTCGATCCAAGCGAAGCTGAAGCGATTGCGTCTCGGGCGGAGGAATTGGCGCAGCTTGGTTTGGTGATCGAGCCGTTCGGGCCGGGCGCGGTTGTCGTGCGCGAGACGCCGGCGCTTTTGGGGCACATTGATGCGGCCGGGCTGCTGCGCGATCTTGCCGACGATGTCGCAGAACTCGGCGATGCGCATGCACTGAAGGAGCGGCTGGAGGAAGTGTGCTCCTCGATGGCCTGCCACGGCTCGGTGCGCGCTGGCCGCCGGCTGACGGCGGACGAGATGAACGCACTCCTGCGTCAGATGGAGGCGACGCCGTTTTCCGGGCAGTGCAATCACGGGCGGCCGACTTATGTCGAGCTGAAGTTGGCCGACATCGAAAGGCTGTTCGGGCGGCGCTAACCGGACTAGTTATGCGCGCATGAACGCGGTTGATCCATGAGCACGCCTGAGGCCATCGCGTGCCTCCGGCGCGGAGATTCTGCCGGCGCCGAAGCAGCGGTCGTGCGCGCGCTGGAAATGAATCCGCGTGACGTGGAGGCGCTCAGCATCCGTGCCATGCTGCGCCATCAGCGCGGCGACATCGCCGGCGCTATCGAGGGTTTCAACGCCGTGCTGGCGGCGGCGCCCAAAGATATCGGGGCGCACTTCAATCGCGCGACGTTGCTGCATCAGGCCGGGCGATTGGAGGAGGCCGTGCTTG
>DASPMA010000345.1:0-4946 GCA_035627335.1 Binatia bacterium | reverse complement strand
ATTTGGGTTCCGTATCGTCTATTCCGCCGCCTGCGTGCTCGGCAGCTTGTAGTCCTTGAACATTTCACGCAGCGCCAGCTTGTTGATCTTGCCGGTGGCGCCGAGCGGGATTTTCTCGACGGTCACCACTTCGTCCGGCATCCACCACTTTGCGATCCTGCCTTCGAGGTGCTTGAGGAGCTGCTCCTTGGTCGGATTCGCGCCGGGCTTCGGTTCCAGGATCAGCAGCGGACGCTCGTCCCACTTGGGGTGCGCCACGCCAATCACGGCGGCGCACGCGACGCCTTCGGCGCCCATCGCGATGTTCTCAATGTCGATCGAACTGATCCATTCGCCGCCGGACTTGATCACGTCTTTCGCGCGATCGGTAATTTGCATGACACCGAGCGGATCGAGCGTGGCGACATCTCCGGTGTCGAAGAACCCGCACGGCTCCAGGCACTCGCCCTTCTCGTTGCGGGCGCCGGCATTTTTGAAATAGGCGCGCGCGACGGCCGGGCCGCGCACCAGCAGACGGCCAAAAGCCTTGCCGTCGTGCGGCTTAGGCGCGCCTTCGTCGTCGACGATTTTCATGTCGACGGTGAACAGAGCCCGGCCTTGCTTCATCTTTGCCCTGATCTGTCCTTCGTGATCCAGCGCGTAGTGCTCGGGCAGAAGCTTGCCGATCGTGCCGATCGGGCTCATCTCGGTCATGCCCCAGGCGTGAACGACCTCGACGCCGTAGTCTTCCTCGAATGCGCGCAGCACGTTTTCCGGCACGGCGGAGCCGCCGATGGCGACGCGCTTCAAGGTGGTGGGCTTCAGCTTGTTCTCGCGCAGGAAGCTCAGCAAGCCCTGCCACACGGTCGGCACCGCCGCGGTGAACGTGACCTTCTCGCCTTCCAGCAATTCATAGACGCTCGGTCCATCGAGCTTGGCGCCCGGCATCACCAGCTTGGCGCCGCACATCGGCGCGACGAACGCAATCGCCCATGCATTGGCGTGGAACATCGGCACGATCGGCATGACCACATCATTGGCGCCGCAGCCGAACACGTCGGTCTGGTTCGCGGCCATGGCGTGGATCACGTTCGAACGGTGCGAATAAAGGACGCCTTTCGGATCGCCGGTTGTGCCCGAAGTGTAACACAGGCCGCACGCCGTGTTTTCGTCGAAGCCGCCCCACGCCGCCTCTTGGGCATGGCCATGGATGAAGTCCTCGTACGCGACGATCTGCGTGACGGCGGATTTTGGCGTGTGATCGCGATCCGTCAGCGCCACATAGGTCTGCACCGTCTTCAGCAGCGGCGCGATCTTCTCGACGATAGGCAGGAACGTCGTGTCGAAAAACAGGATCTTGTCTTCGGCGTGGTTGATGATCCAGGCGATCTGCTCGGGAAAGAGCCGCGGGTTCACCGTGTGCAGCACCGCGCCCATCCCCATGGCGCCGTACCAGGTCTCCATATGACGCTCGGTGTTCCAGGCCAACGTCGCCACCCGGTCGCCCAGCTGAATGCCCCGTTCCTTAAGCGCGTTGGTCACCTGCTTGGCGCGCCGCCAGATGTTGCTGTAGCTGGACCGCGACAGGGCGCCCGTCTCGATGCTGCGCGTCACCGCTTCGCGGCGTGGGAAATTGGCGGCGGCGTGATCGAGAATCCGATCCACCGTCAACGGCCAATCCTGCATGAGCCCGAGCATCGCTGCCTCCCGTGTTTCTTCTTAGTGGCGATGTTAAGCGACGAGACGGCGCGGCGGCAAATGCCGTGTCAGGCGGCCCAGGCGACTTGAAGCTGGCCCTCCGCCCCCGGAAGCGGGGCGCCGCTCGCGCGATTGTCGTTCTGCCGCCATTCCCAGGAGACTCGAAAGGCGGCGCCAAACAAGGCCGGCGCGGGGAGTTGGACATAGAGCGCAGGGACCACGCACGGCCGCGCTTCCGGCCACAGCGAAGCGATCAACGCCGCCCGCTGATGGTTCAGGGCGTCCCGGTCAAGCGTTGCAGCGTCGGCGCCGTCGATCGCGGGAACGAGGCGGCGCTCGTGCTTCGGCGGCCGAGGCGGAGAAGCGCCCAGAGCCAGCGCCGCCAAAACCATGTCGAACGCGCGCACCGCCGAACCTCCCGAACGGGAGGTTCGGCGATTCCGCTTGAAGCAAGTGTTAAGGGTAGAGGCGGCTCTTCGCCCACGCCGCGCCGGGCTGCTCGCGGGAGAACACCAAGCGGTCGTGCAGCCGGAAAGGTCGATTGCGCCAGAACTCCATCGCCAGCGGGATTAGCCGATAACCGCGCCAATGCGGCGGGCGCGGTATTTCGCCGACGCCGAACTTTAGCGCGTACTCGGCAATGCGTTTCTCCAACGCAAGACGTTCATTCAGCGGCCGCGACTGCGTGCTCGCCCATGCGCCAAGCCGCGCGCCGCGATCGCGGCTTTGGAAATACGCGTCCGCCTCGGCGTCCGAGACAAACTCGACGAGACCACGCGCCCGTACTTGCCGGCCTAGACTCTTCCAATGGAAGCACACCGCCGCGCGCCCGCTCGCGAGCTGCTGGCCCTTGGCGCTCTCCGCATTCGTGTAGAAGACGAACGCCCCCTGCTCGAACCCCTTCATCAGCACCATGCGCACGTCGGGCATTCCCGCTGGGTCAACGGTGGCCAGCGCCATCGCATTCGGGTCGCCCGGCTCCTTTGCCCGCGCTTCCATGAACCAGCGCTCGAACAGCGCAAACGGCTCATTTTCCGCGAAAAGTGCCGCATCGTCCGGTGGCGGGCCATCGGGATCATATTTCGGTGAGGGCGGGATGAGTGCGTCGCCGGTCACGGAACCTCCTGGGTCAATGGCGTCTTGTAACACAGCCTGCGGCCGCCACGACCAGGTCCAGGCCGCAAGTGTGCGCAGGGAAAGGCTGCAAGAGGAAGGCTAGGAGGCGATGTTCGTTTACAGTCTCAACGGAGAGCGTGTTGCCGAGATCGTGCCGCGGGGCGCGCCTCTCGACAGCGATCGCATCGTCAGCGAGCTGATCGCCGAAGTCCGCGGCTCGAATGCGCAGTGGGTCGTGATCCCTGCGGAGCGGCTGGGCAAGGACTTCTTCCGCCTCGCGGCCAAGGCCGGCGACTTCATCGACAAGTTCGTCACCCACAAGCTGCGCCTCGCCATCCTCGGCGAAGTCGACGCGCCGGCGGCGCTCTCCGAAAAGTGCGTCTTCTTGCGCGACTGCAACGAGCTTCGCGCCCGCGTGGCCGCAGCGGACTAATTCGCCGCATCCGACCCCGCCAGTATGCGCATCACTGCATCAAGGGGGATCACCCATGCGCAAGCTTCTCATCGTTCTCGCCGCCGCGCTGGCCGGCGCGTGTCAGACCGCCGGCGGCCAGCCGGCCCGGCCGTTTTACACTCTGGTCAATCTCACCGACGAATACGTTGCTTACTACGACCGCACTGAAGGTGTGGAGAGCGCCGCGCGCGTGACCGCGTTCAAGGCCGAGATGGATCCATACTTTCCCGGCTTCTACGACACGGCTCGCGTTCAAGACTTCATTTCCGCCGACGGTTACAATCAGCTCATCGCGAGGTCCTTCGACGACTTCCCCGAGCTACGTGAACGCTTCCTTCGCACAGCCACAAACTTTGAGGCCATGTTGGAGCCAGCGCGGGAGAGCTTCAGCATCTCGTTTCCTGATTTGGATCCGCTCGGCGAAGTCTATCTTCTCCACAGCGTCGGCGAGATGGACGGCGGCACACGCTCAATCAACGGCCGCACTCACCTCGTCTTTGGCGCCGACGTGATGGCGCGCCTCTATCAACCAGGCCAGGAGCGCGCCTTCTTTCATCACGAACTCTTCCACGTGTACCACAGCCAATTCTTTGAGGGTTGCGAGCAGCTCTGGTGCGGGCTCTGGCGCGAGGGCTTGGCCACCCACATCGCCCATCACCTCAATCCGGACGCGACGGACCTCGAATTGCTGCTTACATCTCCTCGTCCAATCCGGCCCGAAATCGAAGCCGATCGCACACGAGCCGTGTGCGCCGTGCGTGCGAGGCTGCATTCCACCTCGAACGACGACGTTGCGGCGCTTTTCGGAGGCAACCGGAATCTGGACGGCTTGCCGCCTCGCGCCGGATACTACATCGGCTATCTCGCCGCACGCGAAGCTGGACGCACGCACACGCCGCAGGAGCTTGCGCATCTCAGCGCTGCCGAAGCAGGCCCGCTTGTCGAAGCAGCGCTCGCTTCGCTTGCGGAATGCCCATGACGCTGCGCCGAACCGAATTGAAGCCATGACCCGGGTGTGTCAAACCCGGCGCGCATGTCCCACAACACGTTCGGTCATCTCTTCCGTGTGACGACCTGGGGCGAAAGCCATGGGCCGGCGCTCGGCTGCGTGGTCGACGGCTGCCCGCCAGGACTGCCGCTGACGGCCGCCGACATTCAGCACTGGCTGGATCGGCGCAAACCCGGGCAGAGCCGCTTCGTCACCCAGCGGCGCGAGCCGGATGAAGTGAAAATTCTCTCCGGCCTGTTCGAGGACGATCGCACCGGCGGGCCGGTGACAACGGGCTCGCCGATTTCGCTGATGATTGAAAATGTAGATCAGCGTGGCAAAGACTACGACGACATCCGCGATCTCTATCGCCCTGGCCATGCCGACTACACCTACGACGCCAAGTATGGCCTCCGCGATTATCGCGGCGGCGGGCGCTCATCTGCGCGCGAAACCGCCGCGCGTGTGGCCGCAGGCGCCATCGCGCGCAAGGTGCTTGGCGATGGCGTAGCGATCCGCGCCGCGCTCGTGCAAATCGGCAAGATCGCAATCGACCGAGCGCGCTGGGACTGGGCCGAAGTCGAGAACAATCCGTTTTGGGCGCCCGACGCGCAGATCGTGCCGCAATGGGAAAGGCTGCTCGACGACACGCGCAAGGACGGCAACTCGGTCGGCGCTGTCATCGAAGTGGAAGCCACGGGCGTCCCCGCC
>DASPMA010000344.1:0-5889 GCA_035627335.1 Binatia bacterium | reverse complement strand
TGGCGACATCATCAGGGGACTCAGCCTTTAGCAATTCGACACCCTTGAGCGCGCTACCCATCACCCGTTGTCGAACTTGCAATTTATCCAGCGTGTTTACTGTGCCAGTCGCCTTCTTGAGCGCGCTCGCAACGACCTTGTCGTACTTCTCGAACTCGTGCCTCACCGTTTGCAATACTTGCGTAATTTGACTCGCGTGGCGCTGAATGGCCAGCGATCCAAAGCCCACCCGGAGCGCATTCAGCAATGCCGCAAGTGTCGATGGCCCAGCAACCATCACACCACACTCTCGCACGATTTGGTCGAGCAAGCCGCCGTGCCGCGCTACCTCAGCGTACAAGCCTTCCGAGGGCAGAAACATCACCGCGTAATCGGTCGTGTAAGGTGGATTGATATACTTCTCTTTGATTTCCTTGGCACACGTCTTCACCGCCTTCGCGAGCGTTTCCGACTCCGCCTTGACGGCGGCGGGATCGGCGGAATTGGACGCCTCTACAAGCCGGTCAAAAGCGTCACGCGGAAATTTTGCATCGATGGGGAGTA
The DNA here is from genome assembly GCA_035627335.1 of Binatia bacterium. Lineage (GTDB taxonomy): Bacteria > Pseudomonadota > Alphaproteobacteria > Caulobacterales > Aquidulcibacteraceae > Vitreimonas. The sequence continues at coordinate 5,346 of DASPMA010000344.1, read as the reverse complement.
GCACCTCACCTGTGGGCGATGTGGAACTAGGCAACACGATCGCAAATTCAACCATCCTGTCCTGTAGCGGATCGGGCTTTGCATTCTTCCTGTATTGATCGGCCGCTAGGAAATCACTCAGCAGTGATTCCAGCTGCAGCTCGCCCCAAACGCCGCGTGGCCGAACATGCGAAAGCACACGCTTCAGTTCGCCAACACCACTTGCGAGTTGCTGCATTTCCACCAACGTGCCCGCGACGCTTTGGAGGTGCTCACCTATTAGCGCGAAGCGCTCCTGAAGGCCTTTCTCGAGCGTGGTCTGCAGTTGCTCATCAACCGTCTTCTTGATCTGATCCAGCTTGACTTGATTTTCCTCGCGCATCTTCTCCAAGCTTGTTGCCACTTGCTCCCTCAGCTTTTCTGCTTTCTCCTCGTTTGAGCCGACGAGAGTCTTAAGTTCTTTGGTCAAAGAATCTGCAAAAGCACGGTGTGCCTCAACTGTCGCGCGTTCGAACTGATTGAGACGCATTGTGATGATTTCACTGGTCTCGCCGAAGCGGTGTCGCGTTCGGTCCGCCTCCTCGCGAGTGAGTTTGTCTGAACGTTCAATGTCTCGTCGTACCTGGTCGACGCCGGTGACCTGCCCAGGTCTGCGAGACAAAATGGCGAAAACACAAATGCTGATTACAGCGAGGAGAACGACCGCGAGCGGCTCGAAGTATGGCATCGGGACACTACTCCTAAGTCCTTTGTTTCACTTTGTTCCTACAGGTCAGGCGCTTACCAACCCGCGTCAATCAAGCCGCCTTCGCCGCCGCCACCACCGCGCTCTTCACGTCCGCCACGGTCTTGCGCACAAGCGCTTCATCATCGCCCTCATCAAAATCGGTGACACACACTCACGCAAATTGCGTCGCGAAGTTTTCGGAGACCTGCGGGTGAGTGTGTGTCACCGATTTTTTCAAGCCGCCTTCGCCGCCGCGACCACCGCGCTCTTCACGTCCGCCACGGTCTTGCGCACAAGCGCTTCATCATCGCCCTCAGCCATGATGCGCACCAGCGGCTCGGTCCCCGATTTCCGCACCAACAGCCGCCCCTTGCCCGTTAGCTGCGCTTCGGCCGCCTTGATCGCTTCTTTCACGGCTGGCGCGTCCATCGGATCGGGCTTGCCCTTTTCGTAGCGCACGTTCTCCAGCACTTGCGGCGCAGGCTCGAACAGCTTGCACACTTCGCTGGCCGGCTTGCCGCTTTCGACGATCACCGCCAGCACCTGCAGGGCCGCCAGCAAGCCATCCCCTGTCGTCGAGAAGTTCGACAGGATGATGTGTCCCGATTGCTCGCCGCCGACATTGTAGCCCTTGGCGCGCATTGTCTCGACCACGTAGCGGTCGCCCACCTTGGTGCGTTCGAGCTTCAGCTTCAGCCCCTCAAGAAAGCGCTCCAGCCCCAGATTGCTCATCACCGTCGCGACGATGCCGGCCTTCGAGAGCGTGCCGTGCTCTTTCCAATTCTTCGCAATCAACGCCATCAGCTGGTCGCCGTCGATCAGCTGACCCTTCTCATCCACGATCGCCACACGGTCGGCATCGCCATCGAGCGCAATGCCGAGATCGGCGCGATACTTCAGCACCGCATCCTTCAGCGCGCGCGTGTCGGTCGAGCCGACTTCTTCGTTGATGTTGACCCCGTTCGGCTCGACGCCAATCGGGAACACCTCCGCGCCCAATTCATAGAGCGCCACCGGCGCCACCCTGTAGGCCGCGCCATTCGCTGCATCGATCACGATGCGAAGGCCCTTGAGCGACAGCCCCTTCGGGAAAGTCGCCTTCACGATCTCCACGTAACGAGCTTGCGCGTCGTCGATCCGCTTGGCGCGCCCAAGCCGCGAAGCGTCCGCCAAGTGCCGGTCGAGCGGACTATCCATCAGCTGCTCGATCTCGATTTCCGCATCGTCCGAAAGCTTGTACCCATCCGGGCCGAAGAGCTTGATCCCGTTGTCGGCGAACTTGTTGTGCGAAGCCGAGAGCATCACGCCCAGGTCAGCCCGCAGCGAGCGTGTCAGCATCGCCACCGCCGGCGTCGGCAAGGGCCCAAACAGCACCACGTCCATGCCGGCCGCGGTGAAGCCCGCCGTCAACGCCGGCTCCAGCATGTAGCCCGACAGCCGCGTATCCTTGCCGATCACGACAAGATGGCGCCGGTCATCGGCGCTCATGAAGCGCTTGCCAGCCGCCAGCCCTACGCGCAGCGCCACTTCTGGCGTCATGGGATAGCGGTTGGCGGTGCCCCTGATCCCGTCCGTGCCGAAATAAGCTCGCGTCATGCTGGACCATCCCGAAATTCGTCGCATGTTGAAAGACTAATTGAGGTGCAAATCAATGGCCGCTACCGCATGAGGGCGCCGGGACATTCAAGAACAACCGTGCACCTTCTCCTCCGTCATCCCGGACGCGCGCAGCGCGATCCGGGACCCAGGGGATCGTAGGGCTGTTTTGTTTGCCCCTGGGTCCCGGGTTCTCGCTTCGCGAGCCCCGGGATGACGATAGTTTTGTGAGCGCAAAGGCATGTGCGGCATCATTGGCATTTTAGGCAGCTCCCCCGCCGCGCCCCGGCTTGTCGAGGCTTTGAAGCGCCTCGAATATCGCGGCTATGACAGCGCCGGCGTCGCCACGCTGGAAAACGACGCCATCAACCGCCGCCGCGCGGCCGGCAAACTTGCAAACCTGGAAAGCGTTTTGGCAGAGGAGCCGCTCGCCGGCGTCTCCGGCATCGGCCACACGCGCTGGGCCACGCACGGCGCGCCGACCACCGGCAACGCGCACCCGCACGCCACCGACAAAGTCGCCATCGTCCATAACGGCATTATCGAAAACTTCCGCGCCTTGCGTGAAGAGCTCGCCAAGGCCGGCCATAGCTTCGCCTCGGAAACCGACAGCGAAGTCATCGCCCACCTCATCACCGAGTATCTGGACAAGGGCCAATCGCCCGAACAAGCCGCCATCGCCGCCGTCCGCCGCCTCGACGGCGCGTTCGGCATCGCCGTCCTCTTCGCCGGCGACGACGATATTCTCATCGGCGCCCGCAAGGGCTCCCCGCTCGCGGTCGGCGTCGGCGACGGCGAGATGTTGTTGGGCTCCGACGCCATCGCCGTCTCGCCCTTCACCACCCGCGTGATGTTCCTTGAAGAAGGCGACATCGCGATCCTGTCGCGCGCAAAGGTCAAAGTGATCGATGCGAAGGGACAGATCGCCCAGCGCACGCTCCACACCTTCGCCGGTGGCGCGGCCGCTGTGGAGAAAGGCAATTATCGCCACTTCATGCAGAAGGAAATCTACGAGCAGTCCGAAACCACCGCCCGCACCATCACGCGCTACGTCAACGCCAACGACGAGCGCGTGGAGATGCCCGACCTCGACGGCGTCGATCTCGGCGCCGACAGCGCCATCGTCATCGGCTGCGGCACCGCGCACTATGCCGGCCGCGTCGCCGAATACTGGATGGAGCAGATCGCCGGCCTCAGTGTCGAAACCGACATCGCGTCCGAATTCCGCTATCGCAAGCCTGCCTTCGACAAGAGCGCCTTCTCTGTCTTCGTCAGCCAATCCGGCGAAACCGCCGACACGCTCGCCGCGCTGCGCTACTGCAAAGAGCAAGGCATGAAGACGCTCGCCGTCGTCAACGTGCCGGAGTCAACGATCTGGCGCGAAGCCGATGCGCGCCTGCCGACGCTAGCTGGCCCGGAAATCGGCGTCGCCTCCACCAAAGCCTTCACCGCGCAGCTGTCCGCGCTCGCCGCGCTCGCCATCGCCGTCGGCCGCGCCCGCGGCGCGCTGTCGAGCCAGGAAGAAGGCCGCCTCGTCCACGCATTGATGGAGACTCCGCGGCTCATCGCCGATGTGCTCGCCACAGAAAGCGACATCGACAAGATTGCCTACGACCTGCAACATTCACGCGACGTGCTCTATCTCGGCCGCGGGGTGCATTACCCGATAGCGCTCGAAGGGGCCCTCAAGCTCAAGGAAATCTCCTACATCCACGCCGAGGGCTACGCGGCCGGCGAGCTGAAGCATGGCCCCATCGCCCTCATCGACGAGGACACGCCCGTTGTCGTCGTCGCGCCGCACGACGCGCTGTTCGAGAAAACCCTCTCCAATATGCAGGAAGTCAACGCCCGCGGCGGCAAGCTGATTGTCATCACCGACACCGCGGGCGCCGCGGCCGTGCAAGACATCGCCCAGCACATCATCCTAGCGCCCGCGTGCGATCCCTTCGTCGCGCCGCTGGTCTACTCAGTCCCCATCCAGCTGCTCGCCTATCTCACTGCCGTCCACAAAGGCACCGACGTCGACCAGCCCCGCAACCTCGCGAAATCGGTGACGGTGGAATGACCGCCTTCGTGTCACTTCGTGTCCCTCGTGCCTTCGTGGTGAAAGACAAAACCACAAAGGCACAAAGACCCACAAAGGAGCACGAAGAAGGAGCGCGTGAATGACCAAGCTCCGCGCAGGGGTCGTCGGCGCGGGCGCCTTTGGGCGCATTCATGCGCGCAAGTATGCCGAAGACGCGCGCGTGCAATTCGTCGGCGTCTACGATCCCGACGACGAACGCGCGCAGCAACTCGCCGACACGCACGGCGCCACAAGCTTCGCCAACCTCGACGCGCTGCTCAACGGCGCCGACATCATCACCATCGCCTCCCCGCCCTCCTTCCACGGCGCCACGGCAAGACGCGCGCTTGAAGCCGGCAAGCATCTCCTCATCGAAAAGCCGCTCGCCACCGATGCCGAAACCGGCGCGCAACTCGTCCGCCTCGCACACGAAAAGAGACTCGCCCTCGCCTGCGGCCACCAGGAACGCCTGGTCTTCGACGCCATGGGCCTGCTCTCCGCGCCCGAGACGCCAACCCGCATCGAAAGCGTCCGCGAAGGCCCATGGACCGGCCGCAGCGCCGACGTCTCCGTCACGCTCGACCTCATGGTGCACGACCTCGATCTCGCGCTGCGCCTTCTCAAAGCTAAGCCGCAAACGATCAGCGCAGAAGCCAAAACCGAACACGGCCGCACCGCCGATCAGATCGAAGCCCGCCTCGCTTTCGCCAACGCGGAAGCCGTCTTCGTTTCATCGCGTATCGCGTCCGAACGTCGCCGCTTCATGCGCGCGGTTTATCCGTCCGGCGAAGTCAACATCGACTTCATCACGCGCAAGTTCGAGAACACCACAACCTTCCCGCTCAACGCCGCCTTCGCCGAAACCCGAACCGGCAGCGATCCGCTCGGCGCCAACGTGGCCCAATTCATCGACGCCGTCCTCGGCGTCGCGCCACGCCCCGTCGTCACCGGGGAAGAAGCGCTCTCGGTGTTGGAGCTT
>DASPMA010000343.1:0-3030 GCA_035627335.1 Binatia bacterium | reverse complement strand
TTTTCGGCGGCGCTGAAGAACGCGATCGAATGGGGCTCGCGCCCGTGGGGCCGCAACTCGTGGGCGGGCAAGCCGTCCGCGATCGTCGGCGCCACGCTGGGCGCTGTCGGCACCGCCGCGGCGCAGTCGCAGCTTCGATCGGTAGTCGGCGCGGTGGGTACGGCGCTTACGGCTCAGCCTGAGATTTATCTCAACTTCCGTGAAGGTCTGATCGTCGACGGCGAGATCACTGACGAGAGCTTTGTCAGCCTGCTGCAGGACTGGGCTGGCAAGTTCGCGGACTGGATTCGTGTGCTGAAAGCGCCTGCGCTTTCATTCTAACAGCCGCTAGCGGCGCACGCGCAGAAGCTGCCACTCTCCCGGGGCGCCCTTCAGCGCGTGCGTGCCGGCGTCTTCAAACACAAAGCCCGCGCCGATGGTGAGATCGCGCACAGTACGCGAGGCGAGAACCTGCGATGCATCGGCATGGTCCGCAACGCGCACGGCGATGTCAACCGCAATGCCGGAAACGCTGACGCCCGCGCGTTGACACTCGCCGGTGTGGACGCCGGCGCGCACAGGCAGATCCATTGCACGCGCCATGTCCTGGATGTCGAACGCCGCGTGCAACGCGCGGCCCGGGCTGTTGAACGCGGCGAGGACACCGTCGCCTGTTGTGTTAATTTCAACGCCTTGCCGACGGCGGATCACGGCGCCAACGGCGGCGTCATGGGCGTCGATCAGCTTGCTCCAGTCGGCGTCGCCCAGCGCAGCGCGCCGCGCTGTCGAGCCGACAATGTCCGTGCACAGAATGGTCGACAGCGTGGTGTCGCCTGCCGGTCCGCCGCGCACGCCGGTGATGAATTCCTCGATCTCGCCGGCGATCTCTTCAGTGTTGCTGGTCCAGGGCAAGTGATCGGCCCCGCGGAGGCCGACAAAGCGCCCGTTGGGAATGTGCTCTGCAATGTACCGGCCTTCCTCCGGCAGCGCGTCGTTGTCGCCGAGGTTGTGCAGAACCAGCGTCGGCACGCTTATCGCGGGCAGGACGCTGCGCACGTCGATCTGCGTGTTGAGCTCGGCGAGCCGTTTTGCCGAGCCTGGGCTCGCCGCCATGCGCGCCATTCGGCCGAACCACTCCGCGAACACGGGATCGGCCGCGCGGCTCGGCGCGATCTCCGATAGGTCGGGCGTCTCGTGCCAATTGGCGACGATATAATCGATCCACGTTTGACGCTGCTCGGGCGTCGGCGCCCACGGATAATCTTCAGCCCATGAACGCTTGGCGAAGCAGCCGAACAGAATGAGGTGGCTTACACGCTCGGGATATGTCGCGGCGAACACCGTCGACATGTTGCCGCCCTCGGAAACGCCGAACAAAGCGGCGCGCTCCACGCCGACGGCGTCCATCACAGCGCGTATATCGTCCATGCGGTCGTCGAGCGTGGGATAGCCGCCGTCGCGATCGGAGGCGCCCGTGCCGCGCTTGTCGAACATCACGACGCGCGCGAATGCGGCGAGGCGCGTGATGAATTGTACGAAGTGCGGATCTTCCCACATCACTTCGACGTGGCTGATCCAGCCGGGCGCGTAGACGAGGGTGAGCGGCGCGTCGCCAACGACTTGATAGGCGATGCTGACATCGCCGCTCTTGGCGTAACGTGTGCGCGGCGGCTGCATTGCTTGCCTCAGGCCGCCATGCTGGAAGGCTCAGGCGCGGGCGTCAATCGCGCCGGAGATGGATGCTGCGACCGTTTCAATGTTCGCCATGCCGTCGACGCCGGCGAGCTTGCCCTGGCTCTCGTAGTACGGGACGAGCGGGGCGGTCTGCGCGAGATAGGCGTTCAAGCGCACCTTGAAGCTTTCCGGATTGTCGTCGGCCCGGCCCTCTTCGGCGAAGCGCTTGGCGACGCGGTCGATCAGCTTTTGCGGATCGACTTCCAGGCGGATGACGCGATCAATCTTCACGCCATGCTTTTCCAGCATCGCGTCGAGCGCTTCCGCTTGGGCGACGGTGCGTGGGAAGCCGTCAAAGATGAAGCCGGGCGCGCCTTTGTGCTTGGCGAGCGCTTCTTCGATGAGCGCGATGACGATGTCGTCGGAGACGAGCGAGCCTGCGTCCATGATGGCGGCGACCTTTTGGCCAAGCTCGGAGCCCGATGCGCGCGCGGCGCGCAGCATATCGCCGGTGGAGAGTTGAACGTAGCCGCGCTCAGCTGTCAGCCGTTTCGCCTGCGTGCCTTTGCCGGCCGCGGGCGGGCCGAACAGGATGAGGTTCATCTCTTCGTGACCCCGGGACCGGCGCTGCCGCGCAGTTTGGAGCGCTTGATCAAGCCTTCGTACTGGTGCGCAACAAGGTGCGACTGAATCTGCGCCACAGTGTCGAGCGTCACCGAGATGACGATCAGGATCGACGTGCCGCCAAGATAGAACGGTATCGAATACGCGCTGATGAGAATTTCAGGCAGCAAACAAACCGCGGTGATGTAGGCCGCCCCGATGACGGTCAGGCGCGTCAGCACGTAGTCCAAATACTCGGCGGTCTTCTTGCCGGGGCGGATGCCGGGAAGGAAGCCGCCGTACTTGCGCAGATTGTCGGCCGTCTCTTCCGGGTTGAACACGATCGAAGTGTAGAAGAACGTGAAGAAGATGATGCCGAGCCCGTAGAACGCGATGTACCCTGGCTGTCCAAACGCGAAGTATGTCTCGAACAGCACCATCCACTCTGGCGGGTTGTTCTGCATGCCGGCGAAGCTGATGACCGTCGTCGGCAGCAGCAACAGCGACGATGCGAAGATCGGCGGGATGACGCCCGACGTGTTGATCTTCAGCGGCAGGTGCGAGGCCTCGCCGCCGAACATCTTGTTGCCGACCTGTCGCTTCGGATACTGGATCAGAAGGCGGCGCTGCGCCCGCTCCATGAAGACGATGAAGGCGATGACCGCCACCACCATGAGCAGGATGAACAGGATGAAGGCGGTCGACAGCGCGCCGGTGCGGCCGAGCTCGAGCGTGCCGGCCAGAGCGCTCGGCAGCTCCGCAACGATGCCGGCG
>DASPMA010000342.1:0-12375 GCA_035627335.1 Binatia bacterium | reverse complement strand
CGGAGTTTGACGACGTCGAAAAAGTGCGCGTCGGGCGAACTCTTCTCGCCGGCGTTGCAACACGCGAGCTTGTGCTTGAAACCGTTGACGATATTCGCCGCGACGCGCTCGACCCGTATGTGACGATCCGCACCTCGTATGGATTGTTGCGCGAAAGCGCGATCCAAAACGGGCCGGCCGACGTCGAAGATTTGCCGGAGTTCGAGGACATCGATGCATCACCGGCGAGCGAAGAGCCGGAAACGACTGTGAGTGGGGAGGATTCGCAACAGTCCGCGCCGATCCAAAATACCCCGCACGCCGTAACGTTGGCGAAAAGCTTTTCTGTCACCACATCATTGGCCGTAGCAGGAGACTGGAAGTGAAGACGCTTAACACCATCACCCGCGCAGCGTTTCTCAGCGGAGTGTTAAGCGCCGGGCTTCTGGCGGCCGCGCCCGCAGCTTACGCTGCGCGCAACACGGACGCCGAAAGCTACGTGCAGCAGAACGCCGCGAGCGCGCTCAGCACGCTGGGCGACCGCAACCTTTCGTCAACGCAGCGCCAACAGACGTTTAATCGTTTGATGGCGCAATTCGCGGACATGCCGCGCATCGCGCACTTCGTGCTGGGCCGCTATGGCTCGCAATTGCGCACCGATGCGGCGCTGCGCGCAGAATGGACGCGCACGTTCCAGGATTACTCGATCGCTGTGTATGAAGCGCGCCTCGGCAATTATAGCGGCAGCGCCATCCGCGTGACCGGCTCGGTCGAGCGCGTGCCGGGCCGCGATGTGATCGTGACCAGCGAACTCAACCCTCGCGACGGCGGCCGGCCAATGCGGGTGCAGTGGCGTCTGCTTCGTTCGGGCGAAGCCTGGAAGGTCGTCGACGTGTCGCTGATCCTGGAAGGCAACGAGATCTGGCTTGCCCAACAGCAGCAGCGCGATTTCCTGGCGCAACTCGATCGCAACAACGGCGACATCCGCGCGCTGATGACGACGATCCGCGGCCAAACGGCCAACATGCGCGATCGCGTGCTGGCGCGTAGCTAAACGAAGGCGTTCGATAAAGCAAAAAAAGCGCGGGTCCGAAGACCCGCGCTTTATCGATGCATCCCTCTCGCGTTATTGCGGTTCAACCACTTCGATCGGCAATCCCAGGCGCTCCAGCTGCGGACGCACGACGCTGGCGTCCCCAACCACGACCCAGACGAAGTTGTCGTTGTCGATGTAGCGGCGAGCGGTTTCATCGAGCGACTGCACCGTCATGCCGCGATAACGTCCCGCCACCGTCTCCCAGTAATTGTCAGGCCTGTCGTAGAGGGCGTTCGACCGCAACGCGCCGAGCACCGCGGGTGACGTTTCGAACTGGCCGGACAATTGGCGAATGTTGCCCGGAATGTTGCGGTTCAGTTCAGCGGGCCTGACGCCGTCGCTGGTCAAGAACGCATTCACCTGCTCCAGCGTCGCCGCAATCGAGTCACCCGTACGGTCGGATTGAACCGGCGCCTGGATGATGTACGGGACGCGATGCTCAACGAGGCTTACGCTGCCGCGTGCGCCGTAAGACCAGCCGCGGCGTTCGCGCAACTCCATGTTGATGCGCGCGAGGAAGGAGCCGCCGAGCACTTCGTTCGCCGCCGTCAAGTTCAACAGGTCCTCCGTGCCTTGAGCGCCAAGCACCTGGCCCGCCAGGATGAACGATTGCGGCGATTGCGGCCGGTTCACGATGACGATGCGCGGACGCGCAGCGGGAATCGCGACATCGAAATTCTTCGAGCCGCGCGCAACGCCCGGCGCGCTCCAATCGCCAAAAGCCCGCTCGAACGCGGCGGTTACGCGGTTGAGCGGCAGATCGCTCACTACGAAGATCGTCGCATTGTCCGGACGAATCCAGGCTTGGTGGAAGGCGACCAGTTCGTCGCGCGTCAGCGAGCCGACGACATCGGCCGTGCCCGAGCCGCTGAACGGGCGGCCATAAGGATGGCTCGTTCCATAAAGTAGGCCCGGCAAAGCGCGCGAGGCGATGGCGCCCGGATTGGTCAACTCGGACGCAATCGAGGCGAGCTGTTGGCGCCGCAGACGCTCCACTTCCGACGGCTCGAACGCCGGATTGCGGACGACGTCTGCCAACAGGGTCAACGATGGATCGAGCGTCGGGCTGAGCGCCGTCAGACCCACGACAGTCCGATCGAGCGAAGCGCCCGCCGAAATATTCGCACCCAGTCGTTCTTGTGCTTCGGCAATTTGCACAGAGTTGAGGCTTGTTGTCCCTTCGTCCAACAAGCTCAGCATGAGCGATTGCGTGCCGAGGCGATTTGCGGGATCGGCCGCCGTGCCGGCGTCGAACTCAACAGCGACGTATGTGACGGGCACCGCCGTGCGCTGCGCATACACAATTTCGACGCCGTTCGACAGCCGCGAGCGCTGCACGCTTGGGAAATCAAGCGCGGACGCCTCGCCTATCGCAGGCGCTTGCCGCGGAACGACCGGTCCCGTTTCAGGGGGCGCGGAAGCAGACAGGCCGCTGCCCGTCGCCGGCGGTTCATCGTACGCTTCGCGCTGACCCGGATCGACGCGCAGTGCATAAACTGGGCGGGACAGCCAACGTTGCATTGCGGTGCGGACCTGGTCGGGCGTCACGGCCGCGAGGTCATGCAGACGCTGGCGTTGGAAATCGGGATTGTCCGCGTAGAGCATCCCTTCCGCGAGCGCGACGGCCTTGCCATTGAACCCGCCGACACGCTCCAGGCCTTGGATGCGCCCGGACAGCGTGCGCATGATCGTCCGTCGCACTTCATCGTCGGTTGGGCCGTTGGCGACAAACTCGGCAATAATCTCGTCTAGCCTGCGCGAGACCGCGCCGGCGTCCTGCCCCGGCTTCACGTTCACTTCGACTTCGAACAAGCTGACGCGATGGAATTGCTGCACGCTCGCGGAAACGCTTACGGCGGTCTGTTCCTCGCGCACCAGGATGTTGTCGAGCCGCGAGCTGGCGAGACCGCCGAGAACGGCGGCGCCGACTGAAAGCGGCACAACGTCGTCGTTCGTCAGGCCAGGCACGACCCAATTGCGGTAAAGCCGTGTAGTCGCGACGCGATCGTGCATGACCTCGTCGACGCGCGCCGGCAGCGTCGGCACATCGGCTTGGGCGGGCGTATTGACGGCGCCGCGCGGAATATCGCCGAAATAGCGCTCGATGAGCGGGCGAGCTTCGGCGGCGTTGATGTCGCCGGCGAGAACCAGAACTGCGTTGTTCGGGCCATAGCGTTCCCGGAACCAGGCATGCACGTCGCCGAGCGAGGCCGCCGACAAATCGGCCATCGAGCCGATCGTGGAGTGGCGGTACGGATGGCCTTCCGGGAAGAGCGCTTCAAGCTGCGCATACTCAACCATGCCATAGGGTTGGTTGTCGCCTTGGCGCTTTTCGTTTTGCACGACTCCGATCTGGTTCGTGAGATTCTCCTGCGTCACCGCGCCAAGCAGGTGACCCATGCGGTCGCTCTCCAGGAAGAGGGAGCGTTCCAGCGCCGACCGGGGTACGGTCTGGAAATAGTTGGTGCGGTCGAACCAAGTGGTGCCGTTGAGGTCGGTAGCGCCGATTTCGCGCAATGGCTCGAAGTAATCGCCGGGCGCATTTTCCGAGCCGTTGAACATCAAGTGTTCGAAAAGGTGTGCGAAGCCAGTGCGGCCGGGCGGCTCGTCCTTTGAGCCGACGTTGTACCAGACACTGACGGCGACGACGGGGGCCTTGCGGTCCTCGTGCACAACGACGCGCAGGCCGTTGTCGAGCGTAAAGGTCTCGTATTCGATGTTTACGCGATCCAGGAGGCGTTCCACCGCGGCCGCATGGTCGTTCTCGCTAGGGGGCGGCGGCGGCGTCGCACAATTTGAAACGAGGGCGCAAAGGCCGAACGCGAACCCCACCAGCAAACCACGCATCACCCACTCCCCTACTGTCGGTGTCCGGCCAATTAAGCGGTCATGGCGACAAAAGCCAAGCACGGCTCGTGCGATAAAGGAGGGGAACTCGCGGTAGGCTAGGACCGCGCGTCGACGCCGATCATCTCATCGATTGAATCTACGCCTTCCGCGGCCAACAGGCCGTCCAGGTCATAGAGCATGCGCCCAATCAATCCTGGGCCCTCATAGATGAGCGCGGAATAGAGCTGCACGGCCGTGGCGCCCGCGCGGATCTTCGCCAAAGCCGTCGCCGCGCTCGCCACGCCGCCGACGCCGATGAGGGGCAAGCGTCCGTCCAGCACCTGGGCGAATTGGCGCAGCACGTGAGTGGAAATCTGAAACAGCGGCTGGCCGGAGAGACCGCCCGCCTCCTCAGCGTTATCCGACGTGAGATGCGGCGGGCGCTGGAGTGTGGTGTTTGAGACGACGAGGGCGTCGAGACCATACTGCAGCGCCAGCTCTGCAGTATCGCGAACCGCCGTTTCGTCGAGATCGGGCGCGACTTTCAGAAAGAGCGGGCGCTTCCCGTGCGCCGTCTCTAACGTCGCGCGCGCTTCTTGCAGGCGTCCGAGCAAATCCTCAAGCGCGCCGCGCTCTTGCAGACCGCGCAATCCCGGCGTGTTGGGCGAAGAAATATTCGCGGTGACGTAGGACGCGTGCTGCCAAACGCGCCCCATGCCGTGCACGTAGTCTGCGGGGCGATCCGCGCTGTCTTTATTGGCGCCCACGTTAGCCCCGACGATTCCGGGACGCTTTGCCCGCGCCGCCAAGCGATCGACGAATGCGTCAAGGCCTTCGTTGTTGAAGCCCAGGCGATTGATGATAGCACGATCTTCGGCGAGCCGGAAAATGCGCGGTTGCGCATTGCCCTCCTGCGGCTTGGGCGTGACCGTGCCGCATTCGACGAAACCGAAGCCCGATGCGAGCAGCGCGTCGGGGGCTTCGCAATTCTTGTCGAAGCCAGCGGCCATGCCGATGGGGTTCGGAAAATCCAGTCCGGCAAGCGTCGTCTTCAGCCGCGGCCAGCGGTCCGGGCGCGCTCGCGGGCCCAGCCCGAGGCGCAACGCCGCCAGCGCAGCCCTGTGCGCCGCTTCCGGATCAATCATCCGAAGGCCGCGCGTGGCGAGATCGTGCATGCCCACGGGCGGTGCGCTTGCCGCGATTTTCGGCCCCCGCCTAGTCCGTGATTTTTTTCCTATTACTGGGTTGAAAGTCCTTGTGGCGGTGATATGGTCCGCCGATGCAGCACGGCGACATCTGGCGCGCCATCGATGCCCTGGCCCAAAAACGCGGACTTTCAGCGTCAGCCCTGGCGCGCGCGGCTGGGCTCGATCCAACCACGTTCAACAAATCCAAACGTCAGGCGCCGGACGGCAAGCCGCGTTGGCCCTCCACCGAAAGCCTTTCGCGCGCGCTGGTCGCAGCCGAGACCGGCTGGGACGAATTCGCCGCCTTGCTCGCGGGACGCGCGAGCGGAGCGGGGCGCGCCATTCCCATCGTCGGCATGGCGCGCGCCGGCGCGGACGGCTTCTTCGACGAACAAGGCTTTCCGGTCGGCGCCGACGAAACGGTGCGCTTTCCCGATCTTGGCGATGAGCGCGTCTACGCGCTCGAAATCGCCGGTGACTCGATGGAGCCGGTGTTTCGCGCGGGCGATCTCGTGATCGTTGAGCCCGGCGGATCGGTGCGGCGCGGCGACCGCGTCGTCGTACGCACGCGCGCAGGCGAAGTGATGGCGAAGGTGCTTGGCCGTCGCAACGAACAGAGCGTCGAACTCATCTCGCTCAACCCGGCGCATTCACCGCGCACGCTGGCAACGGCGGACATAGACTGGATCGCCCGAATTTTATGGGCGAGCCAGTAGTTTGCGAACCTAATCGCGCTCCGGCTTCCACGCGGTCAGGAGCCGTGGGCCGGCGGCGCGGAGAAGATCGCCGCGAATTTCGAAAGCCGCGAACGCGGCGGTGGGCAGATGGCCGGATAGGTCGCGCGCCAACTTCGAGCCGTCATGCGCTTGGTGCACCAGCGTCGAGACAAGTTCGCCGAGACCGGGATTGTGACCGACGATCACGACGCTCTCCGCGTCGTTAGCGGAGAAGGCATCCCAGATGCCTTCGGGCGCGGCGTGATAGAGGGCGTCCTCGAAGCGCGCCTCCAGCGCGAAGTTCTGTAGACCGAATTCCGCCGTTTCCCGTGTGCGCTGCGATGTCGAGACCAGCGCCAGCGTCGGCTTCAGCCCGGCATCCTCCATCGCCGCGCCCGCCAGCGCCGCCTCGCGACGGCCGCGGCCGGTGAGCCCGCGCGCTTCGTCGCTATCGGCTTCATGCGCACGCACCGCCTTGGCGTGCCGGAACAGGATGAGGGTCCGCATCGCCCTACTCTGCCGCGTTTGCCTCAATCCGCAATGGTCGCTTTGCGCCGAACCCGCCAGCGCGTTATGCGGTTTCCTCCTAGGATTCGCCGATGACCGACCTCGCAACGCTCGCCGCCGCCGCCAGGGCCTGGCCGTTTGAACAGGCGCGCCTGATTGTCGATCGGCTGAAGAAAACGCCGAAGGATACGGTCATCTTCGAGACCGGCTACGGGCCGTCCGGCCTACCGCACATCGGCACGTTCCAGGAAGTGGCGCGCACAACCATGGTGCGCCACGCCTTCCGCGCGCTGACAGGCGATCAGATCAAGACGCGGCTCATCGCCTTCAGCGACGACATGGATGGCTTGCGAAAGGCGCCGGACAACATTCCCAACAAGGCAGTGCTGGAGGCCAACCTGCACAAGCCGCTGACGCAAGTGCCGGACCCGTTCGGATGTTGCCAGAGTTTTGCGCACCACAACAATGCACAGCTGCGCGCGTTTCTGGACAGCTTCGGCTTCGAGTACGAATTCATGTCCTCGACCGAGCAATACAGGTCGGGCGCCTTCGACAAGACGCTTTTGACCATGCTCGATCGCTACGACCAAGTGATGGCGATCATGCTGCCGACGCTCGGCGAGGAACGCCGCTCGACCTATTCGCCGTTCCTGCCGATCAGCCCGAAGACAGGCAAAGTGCTACAGGTCCCCACCCTCGCGCGCAATTTCGAGCGCGGGACGATCACGTTTGAGGATGAAGACGGCACGCGTACGGAGCTGCCCGTCACCGGCGGCAACGTGAAAATCCAATGGAAGCCCGACTGGGCCCTGCGCTGGGCGGCGCTGGGCGTCGACTACGAAATGTCCGGCAAGGATTTGATCGACAGCGTGCAACAGAGCTCGAAGATTTGCCGCGTGCTGGGCGGGACGCCGCCGGAAGGCTTCAATTATGAACTCTTCCTCGACGAACACGGCACGAAGATTTCCAAGTCGAAGGGCAACGGCCTCACCATTGATGAATGGCTGCGTTATGCGCCGCCGGAGAGCCTTGCCTATTACATCTATGGCAAGCCGAAGACAGCGAAGCGGCTCTATTTCGATGTGATTCCGAAGGCCGTGGACGAATATCTCTCCTTCATCGACGCTTACCCGAAGCAGAACGAGGCGGAACGGCTCGAAAATCCGGTGTGGCACACGCACTCCGGCAAGCCGCCGGCGCCGGAGATGGCAGCGCAGTATCAAGCCAACGCTACCGTCGCGCCCGCGACCATTACGTTCGCGCTCCTGCTCAATCTTGTTGCCGCCGCCAATGCCGAGACGAAAGAGCAGCTCTGGAAGTTCATCGGCAAGTACGCGCCGGGCGCCTCGCCCGCGACGCACCCGATGCTCGACCGGCTCTGCGGCTACGCGATCGCCTACTACGAAGGCTTCGTGAAGCCGACCAAGCGCTTCCGCGCGGCGACCGACAAAGAGCGCGCCGCATTCGAAGACCTTATCAAGCGCTTCGAAGCACTGCCGGCGGACACCACCGACGCCGAGACGATCCAGAACGAGGTCTACGCCGTCGGCAAGAACCACGCCTTCGAGCCCCTGCGCGATTGGTTCAAGGCGCTCTACGAAGTGTGCTTCGGCCAGGAAGCCGGCCCGCGCTTTGGCAGTTTCGCGGCGATATTCGGCGTACGGGAGACGTCGGCGCTGCTGCGCAAGGCGTTAGCGGGCGAACTTCTGGCGGCCGCCTAGCAAGTCCCTCGCCATTTCGGGTTGCCTGTGGATAACAGCCTCTGATAGTTCTGCCTGGCCATGGGGATGGATGGGGCGGACCTCCAGCGCGCCGCGTATAAGCTAGACGCAGCCGAACTCGAAGCGGCGTGTCTCGGCTTTCATCGCGCCCATCCGCACCGCTCCGCTAAGCGATCCATCTACATCACCCAATGGCTTGCCTTCATCGCGCTGATCGCAGTGTTTGTCTGGGCGGCGCAAAGAGCGCCAGCATTGACATGGGGCGCCGTTCACTACGTAGCGCTGGCTGTATTCGGCGTCGCCATAGCGTGGCGTTTGATCGCGGCGTCGAACCTTAAGCGTCTTCTCTGGCGCCTCGCGTCCCCGGCGAAGTGGCCGAATTACACCATCCTCTGCCCGCTCTATCGCGAGGCGAATGTCGTGCCTGATCTGGTCGCGTCGCTACGAATGATGGATTATCCGCGGGATGCGTTGCAGGTGATCCTGCTTGTCGAGGGCGATGACCACGAGACTCTGAACGCCGCCGTCAGCGCCTCTACATCGCCGGCGATCGAGGTAGTTGTAGTGCCAGCGGCAACACCGCGCACCAAACCAAAAGCGCTCAACGCCGGGCTCGCGCGAGCGCGCGGGGAATTTCTCGTCGTTTATGATGCGGAAGACCGCCCTCACCCGCAGCAATTGCGCGCAGCGTTGGCGTCGTTCCAGGACGGCGGCGAGCAGCTGGCCTGCGTTCAGGCGCCCCTGGACATCGACAATGCGTCGGACAGCTGGATCGCACGCCAATTCGCCGCCGAGTACGCGATCCAGTTCCGGGAAATGCTTCCGATGCTCGCGCGATGGAAACTGCCGCTGCCGCTCGGGGGATCAAGCAACCATTTCAAGACGGCCGCGCTCCGCGCAACGGGAGGCTGGGACCCGTTCAATGTCAGTAAAGACGGCGCTCAGAACGCGATGAACTCAAAGCGTTTTTCGGAGTGGGATATGTCGTGTCCCATTCGTGTCCCGTTCGCTCACAAGTGCTTGGTAGGGAAGCGGAATCCATGGGATCCCGTTAATGTCAGAGAGAAAACATGCGCTTTTGCGCATAAAATCAGCGTTTTATCCGCGCGCGATTTTTCGCGTCCCGTTCCGCTCTCATTTCTGTGGGTAACTGCAAAAAGTGCGTGATAGGGCGCAATAGGGAAGCGCCGCTCAGCGTCGCGCATCGAGCAAGCGGCCCTCTGCGGAGTTTCGAACCGTGCGTTCGCGCGTGAATTGATCGAGCGCGCGCATTGTGTAACGCACCGAGCGCCCGAGTTTCACGAATGCAGGCCCCTTCCCGAGGCGCCGCCATGCTTCCAGCGTTTTGACGCTTACGCAAAGCACATGTGCGGCCTCGTCGACGGTCAACCGCCGATCTTCCTGACCGACAACCGATGTGACTTCCCGGATGAGCTTTCTCGCGGGCTTCGGACGTTCTCTGACAGGCGCCGCGTGCGCGCGGGCTGGACGATCACGCTGCCGCACTTCTTTGACGAGTGGCTGCGCAACCGACGCTGCTTCCGTGAACAGAAACGAGAGCTGATCGGCCGAGGCGTGACGCGCAGCTTTGCGGGCGAGCTTCATGACTATCAACCGCGACTTAGCGCGCCATGATGCGCGTGATCGTTGCGTTGGCGAAGCTGTTTAGTCGCTGGGTTGAGAAGATTGTTTGCGCCGTGCACGACCACGGCAGTTGCAAAGCGCCACGCCGTTCTAACGCGCCAATCTATCTCGCATTGCTCGCAAGCTGATGGCGTTGCCGCTCGTGTCCGCGTCTATGTTGGACAGTGTTGCCCGCTGTTGCAGGCCCGAGTTCCCCGAATTCGCGTCTCAGAAGAATGTTGAATTCAGCGATCCAAGCCAAGAGATGGCGTGGCTCTGACTTTCCCGTTCGTGACAGACAGCGAATAGGCCTTGCCTTGCTTTAGCGAGAGCGACCGCGTGACGCGCAATAGGGCGACCGCATCGTTGCGCTCAAGCGCCGCGAACCTCCCCTGATGAAGCTGAACGAACCCGCGTACGCGCCATTCACGTTCCAGACCATCGGCGACATTGATCGCGCGTTTGCCAGTCGTTCGCTTCAATGCGTCTTCAGCGCGCGTGAGTTCGGAAGCGCGAAGCCGGTCCAACGCACCTTGGTTGACCTCGAACCGGCCGGTTAGATCGCGGCCTCCATTCGCCTGCCGCTGATGCCAACCGATACGCTCCGTGATCGCGTTGCGGACCTCCCGCGTGTTCGGCAAACGGGGCTGCTCACCGGCAAGCTGACGAACGATCTCTCGATCAAGCTCGGTTTCCGCTGGAGCCTCGATCTGCGTGGCGATCGGTGTTTCCGAGAGCCGGTCGATCTTTACCCGCGTGCCTCGGCCCTCATGGCTTTTCGGCTCGATCGCGATGAGCGCGCCTGGCTGGAGCCCGGCCGCATCCCGCTCACGTACATTGGCGAGTACCGGACGCTTCATGCCGTCCAGCACAATGACATAGCCTTTGCCGGTCTCTCCCCGCCGGCCGGCCTCCACTACGGGTCCCGCTACACGCCCCATCGCAGGGTCATAAAGCTTCAGTCGTCCTTGACCGGGTTCAAGTTCGCGTCCGAGACGCCGGCGAAGATCGATACCCTTCCCTATCTCATCGAGCCTGGCCTGCCAGTCATGATCGAACCGGAAGCGGTCGCGCTTTTCCTCGCGGCCAAGTCCCATGCGCGCCAGTTCACGTACGCGGTTTCTGAGAGCCGCCCGAAGCGTCGGCTCCAGTGTTCGCCCGATCGACTGAATTCGATGCGTCTTGCCCGGCTTCAGTTCCGCGGCCAGCAGCTGATCTAGCCGCGTCAAGCGCTCGGCGCGCGTCTCGCGGTCCAAGGCCAGACGCTCGTCATCGCGGCCGCGGTTTCCGAGCATCTGTGTGGCGACGTCGCGCGCGGCGTGTCTGAGCCCCCGTGTGGCGTATTCCCGGGGAATGATGAGATCCGGTCCGTCACGTCTGCGGCCGCGCAGGATCACATGCGCATGGGGATTGTCGGTGTTGTGGTGGTCGACAGCTACCCAATCCAAGGGCGCGCCGAGGTCGCGCTCCATTTGCGCCATGGTGGCTCGTGTGAAGTCTTTGAGATCCTCGATGCGGGCCCCGCTCTCAGGCGCCAGCATCAGGCGCATGTGCCGCTTATCTTCGACCGCCCACTCGGAAAGCCGGGGCTCGGCCTCCACGCGGTCGTTCTCACGATCATAGAAGTGGCCTGGCTCGCCCTCCGGGCCTGCCCCGTCGCGTTCGAGATATTTGCCATGCGCGATCAGCTTGCCCGCACCGGCGCCGCCATGGCCCTGGTAGAACACGGTGACCACGACGCGTTGTCGCTTGTCTTGCGCGAATGCCGCATTTGCTCCGCCTGCGCGAAAGCGCCCGCCGGGCCGGCGGCCAGAAAGCAGTTTGGATAATTGTCCGCCAAGCGCGCCGCTACGCGCACGGCCGCTCACACCACGCGTCTTATGGACTTTGCCGACGAGACGATCCTCATCTCGGAAGACTGCCATGTCTCGCACAGCAGCGAGCGCATCCACGTCGTTGGGCCGCACGAGCGCCGACGTTTTCAACCGTTCGGATAGCGATGCTTTTGCCATTGCTGCGCCACGCGCCGTTGAATCTGCAGCGATGCCGCTGCTTTCACCGCGCGATGATCAAGCGTGCCGCAGGAAATTGCTAGGATTCACAAGCCTTAGAAGAAAACCTGCGGCGCTCTTAATCTTGCTCTCCACCGCAACGCTTTTCGATCCGCGCCCTTCTCCATATCTACCCATCGCCAACTTCGCATGCGAGAAGTGTTGCCCGTCGTGGCGCCGCGAGTCCTGGCGTTGGAAAAAACTCACAGTGGACGCCAAGCGCCTTCGATCAAACGCACGTTGATTGGTCCCCAATAGCGCCCGTCAAACGAGTCTGGGCTATCACCCAACAGGAGAATTTCATCATCGCTCAGTGTGCGGCAGCCCACCCAGCCTTGTGGCGGGGATCGGCCTTCGGGACGGTAGACGACCGCCACGGCGCGGCCGTCAATGCTGATACTCTCTCCGTCGCCGCACACGGCCTGTCCGCCTAACGCAGCCACGCGTTTGATGAACCGATCGCCCTCGCCATCGTAACCGCGCTCGCGCGCCATATCGGGGGCGACGTCGAGCGCCCGCACGGTGGCGAGCATGCCAACCGTAAGCGGCCGTTCCGTGCGCACGTAGAACCCGGTCGGCACCGAAGGACTGTGGTTAAACAAGATGAGGTCGCGCGTGAGCACCGGCGCGAACAGCAGCGCTGCGACGGCACAACATGCCGCTAGC
>DASPMA010000341.1:0-2907 GCA_035627335.1 Binatia bacterium | reverse complement strand
AATCCATTGAGGAGATGAAGCACGCGGATCGCCTGGTGAAGCGCATCCTCTTCCTCGACGGCCATCCGAACCTGCAGGCGCTGCACAAACTCAAGATCGGCACGAATGTCGAAGAGCGGCTGAAGGCCGATTGGGAGGCGGAGACTGCCGGACGCGCGGCGATGATCGAAGGCATCGCGCTTTGCGAAGAGAAGCAGGACTACGTCACGCGCGATCTGTTGACTCAACTCCTCGACGACACCGAGGAGCACATCGATTTCCTCGAAACGCAGATGGCGGTGATCGCCCAGATCGGCCTGCAGAACTACCTGCAGAGCCAGTACGAATTGGACAGCCAGTCGGCAGAGTAGTTAGCGCGCCATGGCGCGGGGCAAAGCGGCCGAATCGTCGAAGACGGCCAACTGGGTGAAGCCCTCGCGGCTTTCGACGAGGGCCAATTCAGCAGGGCTCAGCAGCAGCCAGTCGCCTGCCTCGGCATAGGTGTCGAACTTGCGCACGGTGCTCGACATGGCCTCGCGCAAGTCATGCCCGCCCAGCCAATAATTGACGTGCCCTTCCGCCGCCTTGTCCAGACAGAGCCAGGCAGAGCGACGGTAGATCTGGAAATTGAGTGGCGCGAAGAGCGCCTTGTAGCGCGCGAAAAGGGCGTCGAGTTCGGCCAGATCGATGGCGCCGAAATCCACTCCCGCGTGGACAACGTTGAGCGTGTCTGCCTTGAGGAAATCCGGCTGTCTTGCGCCGAAGCCGGCGACTTCCATCAATTGGCCGCTCGTGATCACGCCGGTGTATTCGGCGAGGTTCAGTTCGAGCGTTTCGCTGTGGCTCAGAACGACTGGCACCGGGCGCAACTCCTCCTAAAATAATCCTGTGCGCAGCCGTGGTTGAGGAAGCATTAAGTCTGCTGAGCGCGCGGAAGGCCCGATCCGTCGCAGAGGCGATTGACTTAAAGGCGGCCAAGGCGCCGGTGCGCTGCATGCGAAACACTCTTCTCAGCGGCGCTCTGGCGCTCCTTGCGGCCTGCGCCAGCGCGCCGGCCGAACAAGCCGTCACGCCCGCGCCGGTGATCGCCGCCGAGCGCGCCTTCGCCGCGCGCGCCGGCGAGATCGGCTGGATTCCGGCTTTTCGCGAATACACCGCGCCGGACGGCATGGTCGGCAATTTCGAGAACGCGCCTCAATCTCTGGCGGCAACGCCCGACGATGGGTCGCGCAACCTCTTCTGGTGGCCGGCCTATGCCGGCATCGCGCGTTCGGGCGATTTCGGCTTCACCACTGGCCCGTTCAGCGTGGACGAAGCACGCACGCCGCGCGGGCAGTACTTCACGGTGTGGCGGCGCCAGCCGGACGGATCGTGGAAGTGGATCTGGGATGGTGGGCCGGGGCCCCGGCCCGATGCGCTGAACCATGGGATTGATGCTGCGGAACTGCCGACGCTGCCGGTCGCGGCGCGCGGCGTTGGCGCTGCCGCGGCGGAGCAGGTGCGGGCGATCGAGACGAGCCACGCCAGCGCCGGCGGGCTGGTCAGCTACGTGGCTGCGGACGCTCAAGTCTATCGGTCCACACGGCCGACGGGCGGCGCGGCCGCGGACACCTTTGTCTTTCCAGGCGCGAACATCGCCTACACGACCCGCCGGGTCGAAGCGTCGGAAGCCGGCGATCTGGTGTTCACGCTGGGCGAGGCGCGCTTCTCGTTCAACGGGCAGGAGCGGCAGGGCCAGTACGCGCGGATTTGGCAGTATCGGCCGGACGGGTGGCGCATCGTTTACGATCAGCTGACAGCGCCTGCGCGGTAGATCGGTCCTTGACCAACCCGTACAGTGCTGTACAGTTCGAGCATGCCGAAGATACCGACGAAGGGCGCCGAGGAGGCCCGCAATCAGCTTCCGAGGTTGCTGGAAGCAGCAGAGCGCGGCGAGACAACCGTGATCACAAAGCACGGCAAGCCGGTGGCCGCGCTCGTGCCGATCGGCGAACTTAAGGCGGCCACCAAGCAATTGAGCCTGCTTCCGCTGGAAGGCACGGGCCGCGGCCTGTGGGGCGAGGATTCGACGAAGACGATCAGAGAGATGCGCGACGAATGGGAGCGGTAGACGTATCCGGCTTGCCGGAAGACGCTGTGTTGCTCGTTGACGCTGCGCCCATCATTTATCGGCTCGAACGGCATCCGATTTTCGCTCAACGCTTTGCGCCGGTGTTCGACTTGCTGACTGCAGGTCGCGTTCGCCTTGCAGTGACAACGATCGCCATTTCGGAGGTGCTTGCAGGCCCGTTCAGGCTTGGAGACGAAGCGCTCGCACGACGCTACCGGGCGGTGCTTGAGTCCTGGCGCGTGGTGGATCTGAACGCCGATTTGGCGGAAGAGGCCGCGCGTTTGCGCACTCCGATGAAGCTCAAATTGCCGGATGCTATTCAGGTCGCGAGCGCGCTCGCGATCAACGCCGATGCGCTCGTGACCCATGATCGGGATTTTTCGAGGGTCACAGGGCTGAGGGTCATCAGCTGAGAGAAGGGAGTAGGGGAATAGGGCAGTTGGGCCGTCCAAACATATTGCCCTATTGCCTTAGGGCCCTACTGCCCTTTAGAAGCCCCGCTTTCGCAGACGACTTTGAGCCGTCCGCGCATACTGGGCGACGGGTGAACCGCCAGGGCAGTCGCGGCCTCATTGGGAGGCCGCCGGGCCCCGTCAACGGAAGAAGGCGCGATCAGCGCATGACGAAACGTCTCCAAGCGAAATACAAGGCCGACCGCCGCTACGGGCAGAACCTGTGGGGCCGCCCCAAGTCTCCGGTGAACAAGCGCCAGTACGGCCCGGGCCAGCACGGCCAGCGCCGCAAGGGCAAGACCAGCGACTTTGGCCTGCAGCTCGCAGCCAAGCAGAAGCTGCGTCTCTACTACGGCAACATCACCG
>DASPMA010000340.1:0-5788 GCA_035627335.1 Binatia bacterium | reverse complement strand
CGTCGTCACCGTGATCGGACAGGTCATTCTCGGCTAAGGCGCCGGTCGCCTCTGCTGCGGACCATCCCGTACAAAAGAGCGCTCTTGTCGCGCGCAGAGCAACGTTCTACCCCTAATACGCTGCGGGGGCAGCCAGGCATGCCGGCTTATGTGGTCCAGATAAGGCGAGAATCGTTAGGCTCGGCGGGTCCCAGCTTTGAATCCGTATGCGCCCTCGCCGACGACGAACTGGCGGTCCTAACTCTAGTGAAGACAGCGCTACGTCTCGACGATGAGAAGCTGGAAGTCACGCGCACGCTCGGCGATGGCGAGGCCGAGACGTTGGCGCTGAAGCCCTTCCAAGTGAAGAGGATGCCCTGAGCGGTATCGGGCGCTGCCTCGACGCGCTGCGCCATGGAACCACGCGCGCGTTTGGCGCGTTGGCGGCTGCCCGGTCGGGTGTGCGCGGGGGGTGACGTGTCACTGGCAGCTTTGGTTCTCTCGGCTTCGGGGCTCGTCCTCGTTGGCCTGCTCGTCGGGTTTCTGCTCGGCGAGTTCGTCGCGCGAAAGAAACTCAGCGACGCCGACAGCCGCTACGATGCACTCAAACGCGACTTTGAGATGGTCTCGGCCGTGAACGTGCGCCTGATGGGACGCGCGGGCGCCGCCTCGCCCGTCCCGAGCGAAGAGAACGCCGACGATCGTTTCTTCGAACTCTATGACGACGCCAAGCGCTGCCTGCACCGCACCTTGGACCAGCACAACGCAACCGCGCCCCGCCCCTTGGTGATCTCGCGCGACGGAAGCAATCTGCTGCAAGTGTTGAACGACCTGCCCGAGCGCAGCTTCAGCGTAGACAACGGCGAGGACGCCGGCGTTCGCGCCTGGCTGCGGCGCGTGTTCGAACTGGAGATGCAGCGGCGCGGCAAGCGCGCCGGGGCTAGGGCGGAGACCGTGCTTGCGCTCGAGCGCGAACGCGAGCTGTGGCGTGAGCCGCTAAAGAAGCGCGCCTGACGCCGTCCCTCTCTGGTCAGACATGGCTACTTTGCTATGGTTGGTCGCGATGGATGAACGGCGTGGGCTTTACAGATATGAGACCGCCCCTGGCCGCTGGTGGGCGACGGTTGAGGAAGCGGACGGACGCCGTGTGAACATCATTCAGCGGCGGTACGAAGACATGAGCATCGCGCCGCCGTTCTGGGAGCTGCCCGTCCAAAACGGCAACGGCAACAAGAAAGTGGCTTAGTCTCGCGCCGATCAGAATTCGGGGAAGTCGAAACCCTGCTTCCGGTTCAGCAGCGCCTCTATTTCCTCATCGCTGTATCCGCGCTCGCGCAGCACTTCGCGCGCGACATCAACGGCGCGCGCCATCGCCGGCGTGGTCAGACTCGGCGCCCGGATTGGCTCGGCTGGATCCAGCATTTCGTCTTCGTCGCGCACGGTCGCATCCCCGCTCCACGCTCCAACGCGCTCATTTGATGCCCGTTCCTCCATTAACTGCGATTGAGCCGGGTAACGCCGGCGGAGGGCAAGCGTTGCTTCCTCCATGGAGGAACTCGAGAGAGTCGAACGTCAAGTTCGTGAATGGGAAACCTATGTCGCTCGCGCTCAGGCCCTGCTGACCGACCTGGAGCAAGCCGATCGCGACCGGGCCGCGGCGATCGTGCGGCGCTGCCTGCTGACATTCGCCGCCACGCTCGACTCTCATCGCACCAAGCTCGCGTCATTGCGCGCTGCAGGCGGTCCGGACCGATGCGACGACCATCCGGATCAAGCCACCGCCCGCCGCGGCGTCGACAGCCCGTAGCGGCCACGGGGGCACTAGTCCGTCAGGCGCAGCTGGCCGATGCCAGAGCCGATCGCAGCGAACGCAGCCGCGAGCTGCGATGCATTATCCGCCTCGAAATAGTGCGACGGGCTGGTGGCGCAATCTCGCATCAGGTCCGCATCGCCGTCGCGGAAGCGCACAACATAGATCTCGATGTCGTCCGCTTTGATGGCGTTGCAGAGCGCTTCCTGGCGGTCGTTCACGTAGTCGACGAACTCGCTGCGCGAGTCGATGTCGCGGCGGAAAGTGTTCGGCAGGATGCCGTGCAGCACGCCGAACAGCAGCTGCGTGAGGGAGACTCCTTCGGCGTAGTCGGTCCAGAAACCGAGATAATTGTAGGCCGAAAAATCGCTGTCCATCACCGCGTCGCTGCCGACATTGGTGTTTTCGCCGTCCGACATCAGCACAATTACCTTGCGCACATTGTCGTGCGCGGCATTGAACGCCTCGCCTTCGGTGAACGGCGCCGTCGGCGTTAGAACGCGCCAGCCCCAGGCAAGGCCCTCGGCTTGGTTCGTGCCGCCGCCCATCCAATGCCGCATCGCGGCGACGTTCGCCTGAAGCACGGACTCGTTTGACGTCAGCGGCACGATCGGGGTCGGGCAGCCGCGGTTCGGCGTGCGCGTGTCGGGGCCAGTCGTGTCGAGCGAAGCTGAGCCGCCATTATACTTGAACACGTTGAAGAAGCGCGCCTCGCGCTCTTCCTGGGCAGTCGGCGAGCCCACGAGCGGCGCCGTGCCGCTCGACATTCGAAATGTCGTGATGATGTTGGCGTTCGAGGCGCTGCCGCTTGCGCTCACGTTTGAAGCCCGGG
This sequence comes from Binatia bacterium, assembly GCA_035627335.1. GTDB lineage: Bacteria > Pseudomonadota > Alphaproteobacteria > Caulobacterales > Aquidulcibacteraceae > Vitreimonas. The sequence goes on along the minus strand of DASPMA010000340.1, from coordinate 3,167 downwards.
CCGTGCGAAGATCGCCGGGGGTGTCGTCGATAAAGGAATTGTTGTTGTTCTGATAGTTCGCAGCGCTGGACGTGTTCGTGCTGCCTTGTCCGGCCGCGCCGCCCGTGTCGAGCCAGAAGAACGGCACGAACAGAGTCGCTGGCGTGCCGATGTTGGGCGCGGCGTCGTTGATATCGTATGGCGGCGGGCGCGCTTCGACGCAGCCTTTCCAGTCTTCGTTTGAAATCAGATCGAAGAGCGTGAAGTAATTGATCCCGTCCGCCGGCGTAAACGCGAAGCAGTAGCCGGTCTGGCCAAGACCAACGCCGCGCTGCCAGATGACGCGGTACGGGCCTGTATAGCCTTCATTCGTGGCGGTCCCCGTGTTGTTGAAATAGGGCAGCGTGCTGAGCGCGTTGCAGGTCGGACCGGTGTATGCCCTGCTCGAACTGTTGTTGTTCCGCGGCACGTAGCCGATCATCCGGTCTTCGAGGATTTCGCCGTTCATCGGCGCAACCCCGGTTGTGTCCATCCAGGCGAGGTGTGAGGCGTCGTTGCCGATGTTGACTTGCGCCACGAACGGCACGAGCGCGACGCGCACTGTATCGCCGTCAATCTCCAGGAGGTCCGCAACCAGGTCGGAGGCCGCGTCGCGCAGAGCCGGCATGTCGGCGGACATCGAGCCCGTGTTGTCGAGCACGAGCGCCACTTCGATGGGCGGGCTTGCCGCCATTTGCGCCACGGCGTCGACGTGCAGATTCCAGTCGTCGTCGTTGACGATGCGCGCAAGGCTCACCGGCATTGGCATTTGCACATCCACGCGGTGACCGCCGTCATCCTGTTCGATGACTTCGAACGATGTGATGTTGGCGGCCATATCGCCCATTTCGGCGTCGAAGAAGGCGCGCGCGGCGGCGCGGCGTTGTTCGATCGAAAGGTTCGAGCTGCGCTCAGCCACGAGCGCGGCGCCATCGACGGCGTTTTGCATCTGTGTGCGGATCATCTGCGCGCGCGTGAAATCGACAGTGATGCCGATCAGACCCACCAAAACGGCGCCCATCAGCGCCCACATCATGGCGACGTTGCCGCCGCGGGCGCGAGCAAAGCTTGGCGAACTCGACGACAGTTCTCTACACGTCAGCATTTCGGCCTCTTCGGACCTGCGAGGCCGCCTTCTTTACGCGAAATACATTAATTTTCCGGGCTGACAGTAGGGTGAACACACTCACTGCGCCGCCAACCGCGAGCCCGTTCGTATTTTCCCGCGGCGGAATTACCGCGTAATGCGCAGCTGCGTGATCGAGGCGGCGATCGCATTGAAGGCCGCAATCAATTCTTCACCGTCATCGGCGGAATAGGCATGGCCGTCGCTGGTTGCGCAGTCTTCCATGAAGTCCGTTGCGTTGGCGTCAGCGCCGAGACCGAAGCCCACCGTATATATGATAATGTCCTGGTTCTTCATCGCCGTGCAAAGCGCCCGCGCCTGGTCGAATGGTTGACCATTGGTTGCATCGCAATTGATGCGCTCGGAGGCGGCGCCTGCGCCGTTGTCGGAATCGTCGCTTATCACGCCGTTGCAATAGCCGGTGTTGAAGGCGCCGTCCGTCATCAGCACGACAATCTTCAGCGTCTCGGGCGCGGAGTACGATGCCCCCTGCTCCGACGCCGAGAACAAGGACGCCCAGTTCGGCGAAAGCATGTACCAGCCCCAGGCCAGTCCGATGTGGCCGGCGGTGGAGCCGGCGGCCTGGAAGGTGGCAATGCGTCCGTTGAGATAATCGCCGTCGGTTGTCAGCGGCACGACGCTCACGGCCGGGCACGCATTGGCGCTGCTGGGATAGTTGAGACCGACATAGGCGCTCGCCGGCGAAGCGTCCGTGTATTCCTGGCTCGACACCCGTTCGCTCACGCAATTGCTGGCGGGGAAAACGCGCCAGTTGTTGGCCGAGGAATTCTGGAAGGCAAAGTAGTCGCAGCCCGCGACGACGCAATGCGCGTCGCCGCCCGACGTATACGTGCTATAGCTGCCGTGCGTGCCGGACAGCGTGAACCCGCCGCTATCGACGGCAGAGATCGTGAAGAGCGTGTTGTTCAGCTGCGTCATGCCATTGACGCCGGTGAAGTAGACGCGGTCGTTGGCGCTAAAATCGTGGCCGCTGGCAGTGACTTCGACCGAACAGGTTGTGTTCAGGCACTCGGTAACGATGCCGCCAGAGGAGTAGCTGTTGTACGTCGAGCTGTTCACGCCTTGCAGCTGGAAGGTGTTGGTGGTGCGATTGGCGACAACGAACACGCGATGGTTTACCTGGGACATGCCGCTGACATTGCGAATGTAAACCGTATCGCCGTTGGCGAAGCCGTGATTTGCGGACGTGACCACCGCGGGGTTTGCCCGCGTGATGCCAGTTATCGAGCGCGCTGAGCCCGAGTGCCAGGCAGCGGCGTCAACGTCAGCCGGCCCGATGATATCGCCGCGCGCCTCATCGGCGTAGCCGCCGGCATTGACGCCCATGGAATAGGGCACAAGGGCGATCTTGGAGTAATAAGGCGTCTGCTGCTCCTGGATGACCGTATCGACAAGATTGGTGGCCGCTTCGCGCAGATCGATGATCCGCTGGCCGGCCATCGAGCCGGTGACGTCGAGCACCATCGCGACTTCGATATTATTGCCGCTGCGCTCGGCGTCGGAGTCGACGTAGATCATCCAGTCTTCATTGCGCACGATGCGCGCGATACTGAGCTGCATCGGCATGCGGGCGCTGACGGTGACCTGGTTCGTGCCGGGAATGTCCGCGATCAGGAGCGTCGCGGTGGGCGCCAGGTCGCCCATCTCCGCGTCAAAATAGGAGCGCGCCGCTTCTTCACGCTGCTCCGGGGTCATCACGTCGCGGGCCGCCGCAAGCGCGGCGCCGTCGACAGCATTCTGCAGCTGCGCCCGCAGCATCTGGGCGCGGGTGAAATCGACTGTGATGCCAAGGAGGCCGACGAGAACCGCTCCCATCAGCGCCCACATCATGGCGACGTTGCCGTCCCGGCGACGCCAGAACGCGCGGAAAAAACCCCGACCGGAGATCATCTGCGACCTCTCTTTCGGGTCCAGGGTAAGCGGTAGTGCTTAACCGCATGTTCAAGAGACCGGTAAACTTCGTGAATACCATGCCCCCGCTTGACAGAGTTCCGTATGCTAT
>DASPMA010000339.1:0-6586 GCA_035627335.1 Binatia bacterium | reverse complement strand
GGCCGAAGAAAGTCGTGTGAATGAAGCGCAGCGAGTAGAGCACCGCGAAGGCGCTCGCCACGGTCGCCAGGACGGGCAGCGCATAATTAAAATGCGTCCCTGAGTTATGCGCGATCGCTTCGGCGAGAAACATCTCCTTCGACAGAAAACCATTGAGCAATGGAACGCCCGCCATCGCCGCGGCGGCGACCATCGCAAGGCTGGCGGTGATTGGCATGAAGCGGAAGAGCCCGCTGAGCTTACGCATGTCGCGCGTGCCGGTCTCATGGTCGATAATGCCGGCCGCCATGAACAGCGATGCCTTAAAGGTGGCGTGATTGACGGTGTGAAAGATCGCCGCCACCGCGGCGAGCGGGCTGCCAAGGCCCAGAAGCAACGTGATGAGACCGAGATGGCTGATCGTGGAGTACGCGAGCAGACCCTTGAGATCGTGCTGGTAGATCGCCGCGAACGCGCCAATGAGCAGTGTGGCCATGCCTGCGGCGCCGACAAGAGCGTACCAGGCGTCGGTGCCCGACATCACCGGCCACAACAAAATAAGCAAATAGACCCCAGCCTTCACCAAAGTGGCCGAGTGCAGATAGGCGCTCACCGGCGTCGGCGCGGCCATGGCGTGAGGCAACCAGAAGTGAAAGGGGAATTGGGCGCTCTTGGTAAAGGCGCCCACGAGGATCAGCAGCAAGGTGGGCAAGTAGAGCGCGTGTTCGCGAATGCGGTCCCCGGCGGCAAGCACGACATCGAGATCATAGCTGCCGGCAATCCGGCCAAGCAGCATCATGCCAACCAACAGACAGAGGCCGCCTGCGGCTGTCACGGTGAGAGCCATACGCGCGCCCTCGCGCGCATTAGAGCTTTGATGCCAATAGCCAATCAAGAGGAAGGAGAAGAGGGCTGTCACCTCCCAGAAAACGACGAGCTGAATGAGATTGCCTGACATCACAATGCCAAGCATCGCGCCCATGAATGCGAGCAGGAATGAGTAGAAGCGCGGGACGGGGTCGGCGGCCGACATGTAATAGCGCGCGTAGAGGACAATCAGCGCGCCGATGCCGACGACCAAGAGCGCGAACAGCCAGGACAAGCCGTCCAAACGAAATATGAGGTTGACGCCAAGCGACGGCAGCCAGGCGATGTCGGTTCGCGCGCCTTCAAAGGTCGCGGGGTGGATCAGCAAGAGGCAGCCCAGGCCGACGATTGTCACGGTCGCCGCCAGCATGGCCGCGGCGTTCCGCGCATTCGTCGGCAGCCACGCGGCGATCAAAGCGCCGGCGAAAGGCAGACAGATCAAAACCAGAAGAAGGAAGCTTGCAGGCATCGCGCGCTATTGTGAGGAGCGCGCGCAGCCGCTTCAACCCCATGGCGCGCGAATGAAGGGCCGACCTACTTGCTATCCGGGTATCGCACGACGAGCACATCGCTCGACACGCCATCTACGATCTTCGGTGCATGGCCGCCTATCAGCAGATGAAAAAGCATGCCCCGCCCCACTGTGCCGATCACCGTCAGGTCGGCATTTCGCTCCGCGACGTAATTGTGCATCATGATTTCAGGCGGGCCATGTTCAATGAGCGTAAGAACGCGAGAACGAACATTCTCGTCCAGCTCGGCAGCCTTCACGAACGCTTGAATCTCCGCATGCTCCATCGCGGAGAAATCGCGGCTTAGCTGTGTCGCGCTCAACAGGGAGCGATAGGGCATGTCGAAGGCGTGCATGACGGCAAACATGGCGTCGCTAAACAGCCGGGACGCCACCTCAAGACCGTGGCGCGCTTCGTCAGTGAAGTCAGTCCCGACAAGGATATGCCGGTAAGGGCCCGATGGCCTGGACTTCACGACCAGCACCGACGTCGGCGCCCGGCGTATCAAAAGCTCCACAGTCCGCCCAAGTGAGACCTTGCCCAATCCCGGATCACCTCCAGCGCCCACGACGATCAGGTCGCATTGCTCGCGTTCGGCGACATCGAGGATCACGTCAGCGGCAGCTCCTTCCGTCACGACGATGCGCAAGTCAGCCACCGGTTGGCGGATGTCGCGCCGAATTTGTTGTTCGACGGCGGGCGCGGGGTGGGGAGGACGCCGCCACGAAGGAAGATCGTCGTAGGTTGGCGCCTGCGCGGCGCTCGCCTGGTTCTCCAGCGCGTGGACGGCGACCAAGCCCGCGCCCCATTCGTTCGCGAGCTGCGTGGCGCGGTCCAGCGCCCGATCGCTGCGAGCACTCAGATCAGTCGCCAGCAACACCTTCTTTGGCGACAGGCCAGACGAGTGCGGATCAGCCACGAACAAGCTCCGGAGGACCAACAGAGGCGCACAATTTAGGTCTCTCGTGGCGCCTCGGCCAGTGAGCGCGGAGCGGGATCTAAGGAAAAGCGAACACCGGGCACTAGCGGCCGCTCACGCGTTGTTGCGCCGCCCGGGGAAATGCTTCCGCGAGCGCCCGCCAGTGTCCGGGGCTATGCTGGCGGGCGCAGAGTGGTTCGACCTCCTTTCTGTTTTCTTGGTCGAACCGGGAAGCGGCGCGCGGAGAGTAGGCCTGGACGGTTCTGTCGACTTTGAGATTTGTCATGGAGGCGACGAATAGGCCGGCGGCCGCACGCCATCGCTGAAGCTGGCGCGATCGGCTTGCGGGATCGCCAGCGCCCATAGCGCTTCGCGGAGGCGATTATCGTCAACAGTCTTCAAACAGACGTTTTCGCGAAGCAGCAGCCGCAGCGCTTTGTGTGCGAGCAGATAGCTCTCATTGACATCCCCCTTGATTTCGAGAGCCAGCAGGACGAGGCGTTCACCAATGACTGCGATGCTGCTTGCCGTGCTCATGCTGACGCTCCTGTCGCGTCATCGATGCGCCGCCCGCGATGCGGCGCGTTGATAATTCTCAGGCGCAAAGCGCCGGTGCGCCGACCTGCGGCATCATAACGAGATGGCGCTTGCGATTTATCAACGCATGACGATGCGCTCGCATGCAGGTTCGGGCGCATGCAAATCGAACAGCATGACGGGCTAATTCCGGATGTTCGGGACGAACGTGCACGGCAGTCGGGATCGCAAGAGCAATTAGGAAGACGACAAGTCGAACTCCCCGCGCCGTCCAAACAAGTCTCCCAGCCGCCAGCAGCGACATTTCGGCCCATGAGCGAATTACCGGCAAGCGCCTGGCGCATTGTGTTGGGAGCGTGGTTGTCCTTCTTCGGGGTAATAGTGTTGGCCTTCGGCAGCTCGAAGGAGGTTCTCTTCGTCCTCGGCGTGGTGACGGCGTTCGCGGGCGTATTCTTCGGCGTGCCGATGATCTTGCTGCGCATCAACAAGCGGACCGACCCGGCGCAGTCGAAACGCTACCTCGATACCCTCAACGGCCGCCTCTCCAAAAGTGAGGCTCTGGCCCAGATTGTGATGGCGCCGGCGCTGCTGACGCTTGGGCTCGTTGCGATCGGCTATTTCGCGACCCATTCGGGTTGAAGTTTCTGTGATCGAATTAACAGCGATGGAGAAAACACACCGTGGCAAATGTAGAGACCTTCGGGCCAGCACGTACGATCGACGACTTGCTTGCCAAAGCGCGACACGCAGCGAACATCGGCGATGGGCCCCACACAGTGCTCTATGCCCATCAGGCCGTGTGCGCCGCGGTGGCCTCGCTCGGCGATGACATCGCGGCCTTGCGAAGAGATCTGACGAAGCGGGGCTAACATGTGCGAAGCCGGCGGAAGCACGAGACGCGCGCATGGGATGCAGTTGCCAGTGCCGCAAAACACCTCGGTCTTGCGATACCTCAAGCAGCGCGCTCTTGAAACGCTCATCATCGCGGCATGAGGAGATGGAGCCGGCTTTGATCGATGTGTTGGTAATGGTGCTGTCGAACCGGGAAGACGAGGCGGTCTTGTCCGCCGCGCAGCTTCTTGAAAAGCGGCACGATGCGAACATTTCCGCGCTGCTGTTTACGAAGGCAGTTCCGGCGGAGAGTCCCGCCGGCGTGGTTTATGCCGGCGTCTGGACCGTTGCCGCGCCCCCTAGCGAGCGGCCGAAGGAGCCCGATCAAGCATCCTGGCTTCTGCGTGGTTTTTCCGGTTTCGCGCGCCGCCCGCCGGTCAAGCGCATCGAAGTGGTCGACGGCGCGGCCGCGGACCATCCGGGAATCGACGCCCGGCGCGCCAGCATGACGGTGATGTTGCGTCCGGCGGGTGCGCGCGATGAGACCTTGCGTCGATCGATGTTCGAAAGCGCCCTCTACGAGTCCGGCCGTCCAGTCATGTTGGTGCCGCGTGGATGGCGCGGCGCCAGCATCGGGGGCACGGTGCTTGTGGCGTGGGACGGTTCACGCGAAGCAACGCGAGCGGTTGCGGATGCGGCGTTTCTGTTCGCCAAAGCCGAGCGAGTTGTCTTTTTGACGATCGAGAACGGCGCCCACCAGGGGCCCTCGGCAAGGGAGCTGGTCGACAATATCCGGCGTACCGGCGCGCAATGTCAGCTCCGGTCGGTATCCGATCCGCGCCAGAGCGTTGACTACCTGCTGCTCCGCGAAGCAGTCGCAATTGGCGCCGATTTAATCGTCATGGGCGGTTACGGCCACGCACGAGTTCATGAGATGATTTTCGGGGGCGTCACCCGCTCTATGGTCAGGTCGTCGCCGATTCCTCTATTCATTTCGCGTTAGACTTCAGCGGCTGCCGCACGCAGCGCGGTGCGCACCTTATTCATCACATTTGCGTCGGTCTCGGTCGAGTGGACCGCATATGCCGAATACTCGAATTCGGGCGCATTCGGCGCCAGCGTCAGGCGTCCCGTCTCAAGGTAGGGCCGCACGATCCCCATTCTCAAATAGCCGCTCCCGCCGGTCGCCAAAATATACTCGAGCGCAAGCGGGCCGTATGAAATCGAGACGGCGGGCGCAGACTGACTAGGATACGCGGCCTGATAGTTCGCGGCGAACCGCTCTCCCCAATCCACATGAACATGCTCGTCGGCGCGGCCCCGCCGCTTCGACCGGCCGGCGTGCACCAGCACGAGTTTCTCGTCAAACAACAGTTCCACAACCACGCCGGCGCGAGGTTGCGCGGCATAGACGATCGCCACGTCGAGCACGCCGCTCTGAACCTCATCCAAGAGCTGTGACGCCGGCGCGACTTGCGCGAACACAGCGAGTTCGGGACTATTGCGGCGCATCCAGACAAGACAGTGGCGCAGCAGTGGAGTCCAAAGGCTCAGCTCAGCGCCGACTGCGACGATGCTTTCACGTCCGGGCGGTAGCGCGATTGTTTGGCGTGCGCGTTCCCATGCCTGCACGATCAGCGTAGCAAAACGCAGAAAATTTTCGCCGGCGGGCGTGAGGCGAGCGCCCGACTTGTTGCGCACGAAAAGAGGCCGATCAAGCTTCTCTTCCAGGGTGCGAACGCGCGCGCTCACAGCCGTCTGGGTCAGGTTCAACGCGCGTGCCGCGCGGACAAAGCTTCCCGTTCTCACAATCTCGAGGAAAGTGCGTGCGCTTTCGACATCCATGTCTCGGTCTGCCAGTTAGAGCAAAATAATTGCATTTAAGCTGCAATAATATTCACTTGTCTGCATTGTGCGCAACCTCGATAGTTGAGTGCGGCCCCAACGAGCCGTGCGAGAAAGGCGCGTTATGAGCGTCCTGCCCGTGGACGGACCGGCGACGCCAAGACTGGCCGAGCCTTTGTCAGTGCTGCGCAATTCGGCACGAGGCGCCGTGCGCGTCGTACAACCCGATCAACATATCGTTTTGCGCGGGGAAGGGCGCGACACCGTTGTCGGCGTGGTGACAGGCTTGTTGCGATGTTTCCGCATGACCAGCGACGGCAGGCGTCACGTCGCGCGTTTTGTGAAACCCGGAGGGCTGATAGGACTGGGCGCGCTCGCCGCGTTTCGCAGTTCGGTGGAAGCAGTGGCCGTCAGTTCTATCGTCGAATTTCGCGCAAGCGCCTTGGACGCAGCTTGTGTCGCGAATCCGGCCGCACGCCACGCAATTATGCAGGCGATGACCGCCGAACTTGTCGCGCGCGACCGGATACAGTTCAGGTTAGGCCGGTTGTGGGCGGACGAGCGCGTCGCCGATTTTCTCCTGGAGCTGGTTGAGGAGGCGCCGCAAGAGGGCGCCTTGTCGGGGCGGCTGCAAATGTCACGGGCCGATGTGGCGGATTACCTGGGGGTGACCATCGAGACCGTCAGCCGCGCGCTCTCACGGTTTCAACGCGAGGGTCTCATCCGCTTGCATGACGCCCACCATTTTACAATTCTGCGAGTCGGTGCGCTCAGTGCGCTTGCAATGCGCGACGGCGAGCCAGACGCGGACTTACGTCCCACGCTTCAGATAAAACCAGCTCATTGTTGTTGACTTGCGTCGCGCGGCGTCGGCGGCAACTGGAAGAACAGCGCAAGCTTTAGGCTTTCGCCGATGCGCGCCGCCTTAGTTTGTAGAAGGGCGGCCACGGGCGGGCTCATGATTTCGGATGTGGCTTCGGTCCAGAGTGCGAGCCAGCGATCGAAATGAGCGGGCGTGATCGCCTTTTGCCGCATGTGGGCCACCATCGGGTTGCCCTTGTAGCGGCCGCTGCGCAACGAAACCGAATGCCAGAAA
>DASPMA010000338.1:0-2484 GCA_035627335.1 Binatia bacterium | reverse complement strand
CCGACTTCGTCCTCCTCGACCCGCCGCGCGCCGGGGCCGAACCCGAAGCCCTCCGCGGCATCATCGCCCTACGACCGCGACACGTCTCCTACGTCTCCTGCGACCCCGCCACCCTCGCGCGCGACCTCCGCACGCTCCTCGACGCGGGCTACCGCATAGACTCCGTCCGCGCCTTCGACATGTTCCCCCAGACGCACCACGTCGAGACGGTCGTCCACCTCTTCAACTCTTCTTCTTAAAATCCCCAAGTCATTGCAAATAACCGCAAGTTAGCGCAATTAACAGACAAGTCGCTGCAAATAACCTTAAACATCTTAGAGCAGTTTTCAGCTGAGTAGCAGGCACGGGCCAGCTACATTACGGCGCATGAACGCTTACTCCCCCGACCTACGCGAGCGCATCGCCCAGGCTTACGATGAGGGCGCCGGCTCGCAACGCGTCCTCGCCGCCCGCTTCCGCGTCAGCCGCACCTTCGTCGAGCGGCTCCTGCGCCGGCGGCGCGAGACCGGTAGCCTCGCCGCCTTGCCGCGCGCTGGCGGTCAGCGCGGCGCCCTCGACGCGGCGGCGTTACGACTGATCGCGCAGCTTGTCGGGAAGCAGAATGACCTGACGCTCGCCGGGCTGTGTGAGCACGTCGTGCGAGAGCGCGGCCTGCGCATCTCGGTGCCGACCATGCACCGGGCGGTCGTGCGCTTGGGGCCGCGCACAAAAAAAGACGCTGCACGCCAGTGAGCGCGATACGCCGCGCGTGCGCGCCTTACGCGCCCACTTCCGGCGCCGGGCCAAGCGCCTTGAACCGCGCCGCCTGCTCTTTCTCGATGAGAGCGGCGTCAACCTGACGATGACGCGGCCGCGCGGGCGGGCGCCACGGGGCGCGCGGGCCGTGGGCGGCGCGCCCCAGAACTACGGTTCAGGCGTCACGCTGGTGGCGGCGCTCGGCTCGCGCGGCGTGAGGGCGGCGATGAGCGTTGACGGCCCGACCGACACGGCCGTGCTCGTCTCATTCATCCGCGAGGTGCTAGCGCCTCGGCTGCGCCGTGGCGACATCCTCGTGATGGACAACCTGGCCGTCCATAAGACGCTGAGCGTGCGCGAGGCGGTCAGGCAGGCCGGCGCGGGGCTACTGTATCTGCCGCCGTACTCGCCGGACTTCAGCCCCATCGAGCAGTGCTGGTCGGAGCTCAAGGCTGGCTTGCGCAAGGCCAAGGCTAGGACGCGCGAGGCACTGAGCGGCGCGCTCACAGAAGGCTTTGCCGCCCTCACTCAGCAGGATGCAAAGAACTGGTTCCGGCACTGCGGCTATGCCTTACGGTGAACTGAAAACTGCTCTAGGCTTTGCACAAAAATTCAGCAATCTTGTATATCTAGGGCGGGGGTATCCGCCGATGCATGATCTACCCGAGATTCGTGCATCATCCCCGACTTTTTGTGCGAAGCCGGCATAAGCATACCCACTTTTCGCACAAATTATAGCGATACTGAGAGAGGAACAATCCCGGTCCCGTGCCTAATAGAGGATGATGCCAGCTTTTCGAGGGCCTTGAGATCCCCGGGGGCGGAACCGCCACTCATCTGTTTATTCGTAGCGCAGCGCGACCATCGGGTCCACCTTCGTCGCCCGCCGCGCCGGCACGAAGCAAGCCAGCAGCGCCACGGAGGTCAGTAGCAGCGCAATCACGGTGAACGTCAGCGGGTCGGTCACGCTGACTCCGTACAGCAAAGTCTCCATCAGTCGCGTCAGGGCCAATGATGCGAGTAATCCAATCGCCACGCCGCCGAGCGCCATCAGCATCCCCTGTCGTACAACCAGCCGTAGCACGTCGCCCTTTTCGGCGCCGAGCGCCATCCGAATGCCGATCTCATGCGTCCGCTGGGTGACGCCGTAGCTGATCACGCCGTAAATGCCGACGGCAGCCAGTGCCAACGCGACGCCGCCGAACGCGGTCAGCAGGATCAGGTTGAAGCGACGGCGTGCAAGCGAGTCACGCAGGTACTCAGTCATCGGTTTGAGGGCGTACACCGGCACACTCTTGTCCAACGAAGTCAGCGCGGCCCGCAAGGATCCGGCGACGGCGCCGGGGTCTGATTTCGTGCGCGCCACAATCGTCATCGACCGGTTATACGTCGTGCTCAAAGGGTCTTGCAGGAAGGGGACGAAAGCTTCCGGGACTGGCTGCTTATCAAGTCCCAATTGCCGCACGTCTCCAACCACTCCGACGATCAGCAACGGGTCGCGCTCCTGTCCCTGAAGCCTGAGACGATGGCCCAGCGGGCTCTCCCCGGCGAAATGCCGGCGGGCGAATGCTTGATTGATCACGACGACGTTGGGAGACTGCTTCGTATCTGTCCAGGCAACATCACGCCCCGCCAGAAGCGGAATACCCATCGACTCGAAGTAGCGCGGCGTGACCACCCGGTAATCAGTACTGGGCTCCTCTTCCTTCGCCACGGGCGGGCGCCCTTCGATCGTGAAGCTATCGCTGG
>DASPMA010000337.1:0-2427 GCA_035627335.1 Binatia bacterium | reverse complement strand
CACGCACCATTGCGTCCATTCTGCCGCTCTGGGCCGGCATCCCCGATGAACGCCGCGCTAGCGCGTTGATCGAACACATCCTCGATCCAGGCGGCTTCAACACGCTCATCCCGCTCCCATCCGTCGCCATCGACGATCCGGCTTTCGAGCGCGACATGTGGCGGGGCCCCGTCTGGATCAACACGGCGTTCGCCGTGATCGAAGGCATGCGCCGCTACGGTTTCCACGAGCAAGTCGCCGACTTCGCTTACCGTCTTTGCGATGGCGTGTATCGCACGTACGGCCGCACCGGGCGCTTCTACGAGTTTTACGACCCCACCTCTTACGCGATCCGAGATCTTTACCGTAAGCGCGGCAATCGCTGGAAAGCGATGACGCTCGGCAAGAAACCAGTGATCGACTTCGTCGGTTGGACAGGTCTCGTGAACACATTGGCGATCGAGGCGTTGTTCGGCGTTCGCCAGGAAAACGGACGCCGGATCATGCAGCCACGTTTCCCCAAACGCGCGGTTGGACGCACGTTCACGCTCTGCCTGCCGCTGTGGGACACGACTATTCGGCTTGAAGTCCTGGAAGGCCGCGCCGTGCAAGGGCGCATTACCACCGAGGCCGGCATACGCCGCGTTAAGGCCAAATTCGGCGAAGTTGTGCATCTGGACGCCACGCAGGCCGCCGGGGCCGTCGCATGAAGTTCTGCGACATCACCATGGCCTACAATGCCACCAGCGGCGGCATTAAAACCTACATTGACGAGAAGCGCCGCTTTCTGCGTGAAAACACCGACCACGAACACCTGCTGATCATTCCGGGGTCGCGCGACCGCGTCAGGAGATCTGGCCGTACGACGACGGCAACGATCAAGAGCCCGTTGCTGCCCGGACAAAACGCGTATCGCGTCTTCCTAACCCCCACTAAGATCAAACACGTGCTGCTCAACGAAGCGCCCGACATTGTCGAGCTCGGTAGCTATTACACCGAGCCGTGGGCAGCCTTTGCGTATCGCCGCCGACTGCGCGAGGCCGGCGCCAACTGCCTGCTCAGCGCTTACTTCCACACTGATGTCGCCAAGGCGTACGTCGCTGCGCCCATGCGCGCGGCCGCTTACAACTGGCTTCAGGATGTGAGCGAAGCGCTCGCCAGCGGCGTTGAGAAACTCGCCGACGTTGCCGCGACAGGCGCGCAGCGTTACATCCGCTATGTCTTCTCCCATTGCGACCTAAAGTTCGCCGCGAGTCCTTCACAGGCCGCGCGCCTGGAAGAATATGGCGTCGACGACGTCGAGATCGTTCCCATGGGCGTCGACCTCAGATTGTTCAACCCGCGCAAACGTTCTGCCGAAGCGCGCACGCGCTGCGGCGCCAACGAGAACACCACGGTGCTGATGTTTGCGGGCCGGCTCTGCGCCGAGAAACGTGTGCTCACCATCATCAAAGCCTTCGAGGCGTTGCCCCCGGAAATGCCCGCTCAGCTTTGGCTCATGGGCGACGGCCCCCAGCGCAGCGATGTCGAGTCCGCCGCAGAGCGCAATCCAAACATCCGCCTGTTCGATTACGAAAGCGACCGGACGCGTTTCGCCGAGTTGCTCGCATCGGCCGACATCTATGTGAGCGCCGGACCGTTCGAAACGTTCGGCATTTCGGTGCTCGAAGCCCAAGCGTCCGGCCTGCCTGTCATTGGCGTCAATGCCGGCGCGCTGCGCGAGCGCGTGCTTCCCGGCCTGGGCGCGCTCGGTCCGGTAGACGACCCCGAAGCCATGGCCGCGAACATCGTTCGCGCCGTGCAAGAGCGAGCGGCCATCGGGCCGCGCGCGCGGGCGCACATCGCCGACCAGTTCAGCTGGTCGAAAGCGCTGACCAAACTCCTGGCCAGCTACGAAGCCAAACTGCCAGTCCGGGACGAGCCGCCCCCGCCGCGCGCGCACATCGCGGCTGAGACCCTCGCAGCGCTACCGATCCTGGCCTCATTGCCAATCATTTGATAGGAACCGGCGCACGGGCTGTGGAAAATGCGCTTTCGCAACAACCTGTGTCTGCACGCCAATTGGCGGACCCGCTCCAATGCTCTAGCGCTAATGGGCAGCATTTGACGCCTTGGGAGGCAGGCATGTGGTTCGTCGATAAACTGGGACCAGCGCCGGGCGCTGTCTCCGCTCCGCCGGGGTCGCGCGCGAACGGCGCGAGCCAGCCGCAGGCCGCTGCGCCGCGCGCGCAAGCTCCCGCAGCGAAAACCACACCAACGCCCGAGCCGGATAAGAAAAAGAAGAAGGGCTGGTTCTGATTCGCGCGCGCGTAGCACTGAATCGGTGGTTCCCTAATTAGCAACCTATGGAAACGCCCCGCGGTCGAAGCGGGAACAAAGCATCATTCTGGCGACGTGACGCGGACGAGCCACGAACATCAGTAGCGCAAATAGGCCCGCCGCCGCGTT
>DASPMA010000336.1:0-2582 GCA_035627335.1 Binatia bacterium | reverse complement strand
AGGACTCAGACATGGCGCGGCTCCCGGGAGGGCAATAGGGCAGTAAGGCAATAAGGCAGTAGGGAAAAGAGCGCGTCGTTCCGCGCAAGTTCAAGCGTGTTGAGATAGATTGAGGGAAGGGCGTGTTGCGACGGTCCCCGTTCTCGTCGCCTGGCGACATCCTCCGCCGCGCGAGGGCCCACGATCGCCGCAAGCTAGGTCGATCCTCTCTGATGTGGCGGCGATTGAAACTCCGGGGCGCCGGGCTAGTTCAACGCCAGCACCATGTGAGCGCGACGGATGACGCCTGAACAACCGACACCACCCGCTTCTACATTCGTCCACCGGCTTCCGCTTGTCGGGCCTATTTACAAGGATGCGATGACATACAGGCGGCTCAAAGCCGGTGTGAGCAGCGTCAGCCGCAATTCGATAACGGTTGAGCACGAAGGCTTGCCGGTCCCGCCGATCAAGTTGCGCGACATGGTTCGAAAAGGCGGCATCCTGATCGAGGACTTTTTGCTTGAAGGCGCGCAGGTCTTCGAATCGCTGATTGAAATCGGCCAAACCTATGGGGTCGCCTTTGACAGCACGACGCGCGTGTACGAATTCGGAGTAGGTTGCGGGAGAGTCGCGCGCCATTTCCTCACCAAACGGCTCTGCATGTTCACCGGCTCCGATGTCGACGAAGAACTGGTTGCTTGGTGTGAGGAGAACTTAGGAGGGGCACACGTAGCGCCGGCGCCGCCGGCATTCTTCGTGAACGCCTATGAGCCGCCTGTTGAGAGACCTGACGCGAGCTTCGACTTCATCTACGCCATTTCGGTAGTGACCCACATGACGCCGCCGCATCAAAGAGCATGGATGCGCGAGTTGCACCGGCTGCTAGCGCCCGAAGGCCGGCTGCTCGTCTCATTCCTCGAAACAAGCCCGGCAGAAGCTCCGAACGGCGTCGTCGCCCGCGAGCGCGTTGACGCTCATTTCAAGCGCGGATGGCTCGGCAAGGATGGCGCCCCCGCGCTCTACTACAACACCTACAACACGGTCGATCATTTGGCTGGGCTGCTCGGCGGCGGGCTGAGGGTCATCGGCCATCGGCGGAGGGCGATCCGAAACACGCAAAGTGTGCTTGTGTTTCAGAAGGTGTAGGCCGTCCAACCTGGTTCAGGCGAACACGACGCCCGTAAGCACGGCCGCGTAGTGCACGCCGGCGGCGGCGATGACAAAGCCGTGCCAGATGGCGCGGCGGAAGGGGAGTTTTTCCCAGACGTAGAAGGGGACGCCGGCGACGTAGAGCAGACCGCCGATGCTGAGCAGGATTACGCCGGCCAGCGGCACGGTTTGCACCAGCGGGCCGAACGCGACGAAGATCATCAGACCGAGCGCGATGTAGAAGACGAGCCAAACACGCTTGGCGATGCCGGGCAGAAAGAGTTTGCAGGCAGCGCCGATCAGCGCGAGCGACCAGACGATCGTGGTCATCGAGATGGCCCAGGCGCCGTCGAAGCGTATCGTCGTGAACGGCGTGTAGGAGCCGGCGATCATCAGGAAGATGGCGGCATGGTCGAAGCGGCGGAGCAGCGCTTTGCGTTTGGGCTCCTCGGTCAAGTTGTACGCCATGGAGCAGCCGATCATCGCCATCACGCAGACGGCGTAGACGGCGATGGCGCTCGCCATACCGAGGCCGCCTTTCCAGATCGCAAGCCCGAGCGCCGCACCCACTGCGAACGTGAACAGCATGAGCGCCACACCGTGCAGCCAGCCGTCGACGAGCTTTTCGGCTGGCGTCGGGTAGTGCAGTTTTGGCAGGAGGTCGCTGAGCGTCATTTGGAGCAAAGGCAATAGGGCAATAAGGCATTAGGGCAATAGGTGATCGGTTGCGCGGCCCTCACTTACTCTTACGGCTTATTGCCTTATTGCCCTATTGCCTTCATGCCTTGCCACCGTGACCGAGACGCTCGCCGCCACCGATTTCCGCCGTGTTGCGTTCGAGATTCCTGGCGGACGCATGGCCGGGATCGCGTGGGGGGCGGAAAGGCCGACGCCGGATATCGTGTTTCTGCACGCGACGGGGTTCAATGCGCGCACGTATCGCGCGCTGCTCGAGCCGTTGGGCGAGCGCTTCTACGTGATTGCGCTCGATGCCCGCGGGCATGGGTTGTCGACATTGCCGGCGAAAATGTGGGGCTACACATCCTGGCGGCGTCATCGCGACGATCTCATCGCGGTGCTCGAACATTTCACCGCGCCGGTGACGCTGGCCGGACATTCAATGGGCGCGACGGTGAGCTTGCTGACGGCGGGCAAGCGCACCGATCTGGTGGCGGGGCTGGCGTTGCTGGAGCCGGTGATCCTGCCCGCGTCGGGATACGCAGCGGCGCAGATCCCGCTCGCGCCGTTCGTGCAACGCATGACCACTCCGCTGGCGAGGGGCGCGGGGCGGCGGCGAGCGCGCTTCGAAAGCCGGGAAGCGGCCGTTGCGGGCTTCACAGGACGCGGCGTGTTCAAAACGTTTCCAGATGAGGTCGTTGCCGATTACGTTGCCGATGGCGTGATCGAGGATGGGCAGGGCGGCTTCAAGCTGGCGTGCGCGCCGAAATACG
>DASPMA010000335.1:0-3060 GCA_035627335.1 Binatia bacterium | reverse complement strand
TTCATCTGGTTGTTGAGCAGGAAGCCGGCGGTTTCGATCGCGGCGCCGCTGCCGAAGGAATCGCCCAGCGTGGTTGTGACGCTGACTGCATTCCCACGCGCATCGGCCACGGAGAAATGCGTTGTGTCGCGGCCTTCTTGTCCAAGATCGCCGGCGCTGACGCGCCGGGGATCGGTCGCCCGCCGCATGGAAATCAGCCTGGCGCGTTCCGCAGCATAAGCATCCGAGGTCAGTTGCCCGAGCGGCACATCGACGAAATCGGGATCGCCGACGTAGCGGGTGCGGTCGGCGTAGGCGAGGCGCATGGATTCAGCCAGCACGTGTGTTGCATCTGCCGAACCCGCGCCCATCGCCGCGATGTCGAAGCGCTCGAGGATGTTGAGCGACTGGACGAGGGAGACGCCGCCGCCGGAAGGTGGAGACATGGTGGCGAGATCGAAGCCGCGATAGTTCGCGCGCAGAGGCGCTCGTTCAACCGCGCGATACGCCGCCAAGTCCTCCAACGTGATGTGGCCGCCGTGCGCCTGCATCGACGCCGCAATCTGATGCGCAACATCGCCGCGATAGAAGTTATTCGCATCCGCCGCGATAGCGCGCAGCGTTTGCGCCAGCGCCGGCTGGCGCAGGCCCTCGCCGGCGCGATCGGCCACGTTGTCCGCGCCGTAGAACAAGCGCCGCGCGTCGTCGGTGAGCCGGTCTTGCGCCCAATCGAGTGCGAAGGCCTCGTCGTGCGTGAGCGTCACGCCATCTGCCGCGAGGGCGATGGCCGGCGCCAGCAGTTCCGCCCATGGCATGCTGCCCCAGCGCTGGTGCGCGTGGGCGAGGCCGGCGACAGTGCCAGGCACGGCCGCCGCGCTGTGTCCGCGCACCGCGGCGCGCGACTCGCGGCCTTCCGCATCGAGAAACATGTCAGCGGTGACGCCGCGTGGCGCAACGGACCGATAGTCCAGCGCAACCGTTTCATTGCTCAGGGCCAGATGTGCCAGCATAAAGCCGTCGCCGCCAATATTGCCGGCGCGCGGCAGTGTGACCGCGAGCGCAAAGCTAATGGCGATCGCGGCGTCGATGGCATTGCCGCCACGGCGCAGAATGTCCGCGCCAATGCGAGAGGCGGGTTCGCTTTGGCTGACCACCATGCCACGCTCGCCGATGACGGGATGGTGGATGTCCGGGTAGTCAAGCAGCGCGCGGCGCGGGCTCTGCGCCCAGGCAGGAAGCGTCGACAGCGCTAGAATAGCGGCGCCTGCACGGAGGAGGGCGCGGCGATCCACGTCAGATGTCCTTCGCGCTACGATATTCGGCGACGTCGATCTCACCTTCGCTGCGCGCCACAACTGTGGCGACCGCAAGATCGCAGGTGACGTTCGGCACTGTGCGCATCATGTCGAGGGGCCGGTCGAAAGGCAGGATGAGACCGACGATCAGCGCGGCCTGCTCGACCGGAATGCCGATGGCGCCGAGCACGGCGGCGAACACGAACAGCGATCCCGAGGGCACCGGCGCGACCCCCATCGCCACGATCGTCGTCATGCCGGCGATGATGAGGTACTGCATTGGCTGCAGCTCGACCCCGAAGGCCTGCACCGAGAACATGGTGAGCAGGGCGATGTACATCGCCGTGCCATCCATGCCGATCGTCGCGCCGAGCGGCAGCACGGTTGAGGAGATGGTCGGCTTGATGCCCAGATTCTCTTCCGCGACGCGGATGGCCACCGGCAGCGTGGCCGAACTGGACGACGTGGAAAAGCCCACCATGATCGCGTCGGCGACGCCGCGATAAAATGGGATCAACGGCAGCCAAGCCAGCACGCGCACAAGAAAGCCGTGCGTCAGCAATGTTTGGGCCGTGGCGCCGATCACGACACAAAGAGCGAGCTGAGCGATATTGACGAACGTGGCGGCGCCCTGCGTGCCGGTGACCACCGCGATCAGCGCGAACACGCCAAAGGGGGCCGTTTCCATCACGATGCCGACGATGCGCAGCATCACTTCGGACGCGGACGCCAGCACGTTCGCCAGCGGCTTGCCCTGCTCTCCGGCCACGAGACAGCCGACGCCGACGAGAATCGCGAAGAAGATGATCGCCAGCGTGTCGCCTGCGGCGATCGCCTGGACGGGATTGAGCGGGATGATGTTGATCAGAATCTCGCTGGCCGGGCGAGGCGTGGCAATTTCGCGCGCGGTGACGCCAACGAGTTCGACGCCGAGGCCGGGTTGCAGGGCTGTGCCGACGCCGAGCCCGATCCACACGGCGACAAAGGTCGTCAGCACATAGAGCGCAATCGTTTTCCAGCCCACGGCGCCGAGCTGCTTGACGTCGCCCATCGCCGCGACGCCGGACGCCAACAGGATGAACACGAGCGGCGCCACGAGCATGCGGATCAGCCGCACGAACACCTCGCCCATCCAGGTGATCGAGGCGATCTCGGGGCCCACGGCAAAGCCGGTGATGGCGCCGGCCACGAGGCCCGCGAGAATACGCACCCACAACGGAATGCCGAACCACAAGCGCGTCACTCGCATCCCCCTGTTGGCGTGTGCGCCAATGCTTGTCCTGCAAGAACGCCGGTGGCTGTCGCGCGATCGATGGCCAATTCGCCGTTGACGATCGCGTAGAGAACGCCCTCCGAATAGAGTTCGGGCTCTTCATAGCTCGCCCGGGCTGCATAACGGCGGGGGTCGAACACGACAATGTCCGCGGCATAGCCTTCGCGAAGAAGTCCGCGGCCTTCGAGACCGAAGATCTGCGCTGTGAGTCCGCTGCTGCGATGGACGAATTGTTCGACCGTGAGCAGCGGCTGGTCGCGGACGTAGAGCGCGAATTTCATGGGGAAGGTGCCGAAGCGGCGCGGATGGCCTTGCGTGGCGTCGGATGAGGTGACGACCCAGGGACGCGCCATGAAGTTGCGGATGTCGTCCTCGCGCATGTTGAAGGAAGCAAGGCGCGCATCGCCCGCGAGGGCTATGCGGCGCGCGGCTTCGACAGGGTCGACGCCCATGGCTTCCGCAACTTGACCCAGATGCCGTCCGCGAAATTCGCCGCTCGTCAGCAACAACGAT
>DASPMA010000334.1:0-10021 GCA_035627335.1 Binatia bacterium | reverse complement strand
AGCCGCCGCCTGAACGGCAAGCGCCAGCAGCCGCACCAGGAGAGCCAGTATGGCGGCGATCATGATGCGCCGGCCATAGCCGCGGCGGCTGAACTCGCCCACCAGCACCCCGGCGAGCGCTATCATGGCGAGGGCCAGATTGAGCAGGGGTGCGGACAGGCGCGCATGCGCCTCGGCGAGGAATTGCTCGACGTTGCGCTGATCGTAGTGGCTCGTCATATCCGGGAAGAAGAGCTGATAAAGCGTGCGGTCGGAGGCTTTCAGGAAGAAGAGTTCAGGCTCCTGAAAGTCCTCGCCGAGCTGCAGTACGTATCGGTCGAAGTCGAGCACATCGACCGTGCCGTCTTCGGTTTGCCGCTGTACCTGGCCGTCGCGCATCACGATCGCTGGCCGGCCGTCAATGGTGACAATCGCGCCCGCGCGCGCGGTGTAGGTGATCGGAAATTCCGGCCGCGCGTCGTTGATCAGCAGATCGCGCAACTCGCCTCCGCCGCCGCGTTCGCGCGCATAGAGCGTCAGGTCTTCGGTCGGGAAGGTGAAGGACCCTTCTTCGATAAGGCTCGAGGCAATGTCGGTGCGCAACGCGTAGAACACTTCCCGCCGCTCCTCGAACGCGGCCGGCTGGATGATGACATTGATCGCCAGATGCAGCAGTGCGGCGAGCGTCGCCAGCTGCATGATGGGCCGGGCGATGCGTTGGCGCGAGACGCCGGCGCCGTAAAGCACCGCGACTTCGCTTTCGCTCTGCATCCGGTTCAGCGCGTACACCACCGCGATGAACACCGCCATCGGCAGGATGAGCGAGATGAGCTGCGGCAGCGCCAGGATCGTCACCCACGCGAAGGCGAAACCGGCGCGCCGGTTGGTAATTATGATATCGAGTTGGTTGAGGCCTTGCGTCAGGATCGCGATCGCGGCCAGCGCCCCGAGGATCGCCAGCAACGGGCCCAGCGCCTGCCGGAAAACATAAGCCGAGACGGTGTTCATCGTGCTCCTGTGGGCGCCGGGCAGGTTCCCCGTCGCGCATTTCCTACCCTTGCCGCCTTCGGCTTTTCAATTCGGGCCGGCATGGCTACCACTGCGCCGACCCAGGTTGAAGCGGCCGGACCCGAGGCCGCCAGGTTCTCCAGGAGATTGCATGGACATCCGGTTTGTGACCGCCGGCGGTGGAGACGTTGTCGCCGTGATGGCGATCGAAGGCGGCGATTTGTTGGAGGCCGGAAAGGCGCTCGATTCGGCCGCGAGCGGACGGCTCAGCAAGGCCGTGAAAGCGACGCGCTTCACCGGCGCGGCCGGACAGGTGGTCGATGTGCTCGCGCCGGAAGGCGTCGATTTCACACGTGTCTTGGTCATTGGCGTCGGCAAAGTCGATGGCGCCGACAGCATGACGGTGGAGCGCTGGGCGGGCCACGCCGTTCGCCGCGTGCTGACGTCAGGCGCGGAAAAGCTTGTGCTGCAGCCGGACGCGCTGCCGGGGGTCACCAAAGCCGAGGCCGGTGCGCATGCCGCGATGGGCGCGCGCCTGGCTTCGTATCGTTTCGACACCTACCGCACCAAGTTGAAGCCGGATCAGCAACCGACGCTGACAGCGGTGGAAATCATGATCGAAGCGCCGGCCGCCGCGCGTGCGCGCGCCGAGAAAGATGCGGCGATCGTCGAAGGCGTGTTCTTCGCGCGCGATCTCGTCAGTGAACCGCCGAACGTGCTCTATCCCGAAAGCTTCGCCGAACGCCTGCGCGACCTGGAAACACTCGGCGTCGAAGTCGAAGTGCTCGAACCCGAGACGATGGAAAAGCTCGGCATGGGCGCGCTGCTGGGCGTCGCGCAAGGCAGTGCGCGTTCCGCGCGGCTGGTGACGATGAGCTGGAAAGGCGCGACCGCGAAAAAGGCCCGGCCGGTCGCCCTCGTCGGCAAGGGCGTCACCTTCGATACGGGCGGCATTTCGTTGAAGCCGGGCGCGGCGATGGACGAAATGAAGGGCGACATGGGCGGCGCGGCTGCTGTCGCCGGGGCGATGAAAGCCGTCGCGCAGCGCAAGGCGAAGGCGAACGTCGTCGGCATCGTCGCGCTCGTGGAAAACATGCCGGGCCATAACGCCCAGCGGCCGGGCGACATCGTGCACACCATGTCCGGTCAGACCATCGAAGTGCTGAACACCGACGCCGAAGGCCGTCTCATCCTCGCCGACGCCGTCTGGTACGCGCAGGACAAGTTCGATCCGATGGCCGTGATCGATCTCGCCACGCTCACCGGCGCTGTCATTGTCGCGCTCGGACACGAAATGGCGGGCATGTATTCTAATGACGAAGATCTCGCGGCCTCCATCACCGCGGCGGGGCAAGCAGAAGGCGAAGCCGTGTGGCGCATGCCGCTCAGCGCTGCCTACGACAAACTTATCGACAGCCCCAACGCCGACATGAAGAACATCGCCGGCAAGCCGATGGCCGGCTCCATTGTCGGCGCGCAATTCATCAAGCGCTTCGTCAAAGACGGCGTGCCCTGGGCTCACATCGACATCGCCGGCACGGCGTGGAAGCCGGGCCCGTACGAAGATCCGCTCTCCCCCGCATGGGCGACCGGCTACGGCGTCAGGCTGCTGAACCGCCTAATCGCTAACCGATATGAAGAGTGAGTATCGCGATCCTACCCGTGATGGCTTCGCGATAGGTGCTCTGGTCCTAGGCGTTCCGATCGTTTTGCTCGGCCTCTGGGTGGGTTCGAACGCGATAATGATGAGTTCTAGCCCGCAACCGGAAATGTACTTCGGACTCGGCGGCATGGCATGGATTGCAACAGCCCTTTGCATGTTGGTCGGCGCGCCCCCGGTTTTTCTAGGCTTGAGACATTTCACCCGCGACGTGCCGCCCAAGGCTGATGGCTGAACTCCTGAACTGCGCTTTTAGGACCAGAGTTGAAAAAGGCTCTCAAAGCCACCATAATCCGGATTATCCGGAGTTTGACATGGCCGACAAACCCAAAAGCGGAGTTGTTCATGAACAGCACGCGCTCTGGCGCGGGCAGGATGTGCGAGCAGTATCCTCCTCCGAGTTTGCAAGCCGATTTGGTCATTGGGCGTTCGAAGCGCAGTCCGCGCCGGTGAAAGTGAGAAACAACAAGACTGGCGCCGTGCTCGGCTATTTCGTCTCGGCGCGGGAGTTCAGTGAATTCGTGCGCTTGCGCGATCGACTTCCCCGCGCTGTGTGGGCCTGGGAACTGGACGATGATCTTGTGGCTGAACTTCAGAAACCACTCCCCGACGACTATCCCGATCTCGACTATCTGATGGACGAGTGAGATGGACTGGACGCCGCGCGTCGGCGAGGTCGTGCCGTACTCGTTCGTCTGGGCTCATGAAAGCGAACTCGGCGAGGACTCTGGACGCAAATTGCGACCGTGCGTGATCGTCATTGCTGTGCAACGTATTGACGACGAAACGTGGCGCGTGGCCGTGGCGCCAATCACGACGCGGGACAGCCCTGACCGAGCACTCGTTGTGTTGCCAAGCACGATTAAGCGCCACCTCGGGCTCGATGAGCGTCCTTCCTGGATCGTTTGCGATGAACTCAATCACTTCGAGTGGCCGGGGTTCGATCTTGGAGTGACGCCAGCGCGCAAGCGTTCGTACGGCATGGTTCCTCCAAGTTTGCTTAAGACCGTGCAGGTCGCAATCGTCACCGCCAGAAGGCGCGGCGCCCTCAAGATCACGAATCGAGACTGAGCGATGGCCGAACTCTGGTTCTACCACCTTGAACGCACAGAGCTGGAGCGCGCATTGCCGCCGTTGCTGGAAAAGTGTCTACAGCGCGGCTGGCGCGCGATCGTGCGCGGCGGCTCAGAGGAGCGCCTCGATGCGCTTGACGCGACGCTCTGGACGTATCGCGACGAAAGCTTCCTGCCGCACGGGCGCGATAAGCCAGAGCGCCAGCCCGTGCTGCTGACAGGGCAGGGCGGCAATCCCAATCACGCACACGTGTTGTTCTTGATCGACGGCGCAGAGCCCGGCGATCTCTCCGACTTCGAGCGGGCGTGTCTCATGTTCGACGGGCGCGACGAGGCCGCCTTGAATTCGGCCCGGGCGCGCTGGAAAGAAGCCAAAGAGGCGGGCATCATCGCCTCGTACTGGCGCGAGAGCGCTTCTGGAAAATGGGAAAAGCAGGCATGATCCGCGCGTCGTTGTTCGCTCTCTCTCTGCTCGCCGCTGCGTGTGCGCCACCTGCTTCCGATCCCCCGGCCGAGCAGCCCCCCGCCGAAGCGCCAGGTCCGCAAACACGTGAAGAAGCCACCGCGCAGGATACATGCGGCGCCGGCGCCTACCGGGACCGTATCGGCACGAATGTAAGCGGGATGGACGTGCAACCCGGCGCGCG
Organism: Binatia bacterium; assembly: GCA_035627335.1. GTDB lineage: Bacteria > Pseudomonadota > Alphaproteobacteria > Caulobacterales > Aquidulcibacteraceae > Vitreimonas. Next base: position 5,654 of record DASPMA010000334.1, on the reverse strand, counting down.
TGTCGTTGGGCCAGATACGATGGTTACAGAGGACTTCCGGCCCGACCGGCTCAATATTCTCGTCGACGCTCAAGGCGTCATCACCGGCTTTGCCTGTTACTGAGGAGAGGCGACCATGATCCGCGCTTCATTGATTGCAGTTTCGCTTCTCGCCGCGGCCTGCACGCCGCCAGCAGAGGAAAAGGCCGAAGAGCCTGCGCAAGAGCCGGTCGCCGCCGCGCCGACGACACGCGAAGAAGCCACCGCGCAAGATACGTGCGGCGCCGTCGCTTATCGCGCCATGATCGGCACGCCGATCGCTGCCGCGTCGTTCCCGGCCACGCCGGACATCCGCGTCATCATGCCGGATACGCCCGTAACCATGGACTTCCGCGCCGAGCGCCTCAACGTGATCGTCGACGCCAGCGGTAATATCACCGCGCTGGAGTGCTATTAATGAACTCGAAGTTCATGCTGGCGACGGTCGCGCTTGCGCTTGTTGCGGCGTGCGGAACCGCGCCGCAGACCTATCGCGATCTTGACCGGCTCGGGCAGGACTATCAGCGTCCGCCGCAGAATGCGGATGAAGCCACGCGCGCCGATACATGCGGCGCCAGCCGGTTCCGCAATCTGATCGGTGAAGAAATTGCGACCATCGATCCGGGCACATTGCCGGAGCGCGCGCGCGTCATCACGCCGGACATGATGGTCACGCAGGACTTTTCGCCGACGCGGCTTAATATTATCGTTGGAACGGACGGAAGGGTCGGATCACTGAGGTGCTTCTGATGCTGAGAATCGCACTCGTCGCCGCTGTCGTCTTCGCCGCCTGCGCCAGCGCCACAGCCGAGGAACAGGCGGCGCCGGTCGAACGCGCGGCTGAGGAGCAGACAACCGCCATCCATCGGGGCGCCTTTGTCGTCTCCGGAGATGAATGCGGGGCCAGCCGCTATTCGCATCTCTTGGGTGAGCAATACGCCGAGTTGCACCACGCGGCGCTGCCCACGAACAGCAACATCGTCGACCGCGGGCGTCTCACCACGCTCGAATACACGCCGGCCCGGCTCAACGTGGTCGTGAACGGCGCCGGCCGCATCATCGCGATCGGCTGTTTCTGACGCACTTGGCGGGCCGGAGAGGCGCGGTTATAGACCCCGCTCTGCAAGGAGCTGGGACCCAATGGCCGTCGAACGCACACTCTCGATCATCAAGCCGGACGCGACGAAGCGTAACCTGACCGGCGCCATCAACGCCGTGATCGAGGAAGCGGGCCTGCGCATCGTCGCGCAAAAGCGCATTTGGCTCTCGGAAGGCCAGGCCGAGGGCTTCTACGCGGTCCACCGCGAACGCCCGTTCTTCCGCGATCTCGTGAACTTCATGATTTCCGGCCCCGTCGTGGTGCAGGTGCTCGAAGCCGACAACGCGGTGACGAAGTATCGCGACGTGATGGGCGCCACCAACCCGGCGAACGCCGCCGAGGGCACGATCCGCAAGCGCTTCGCGGAATCGATCGAGGCCAATTCGGTGCACGGCTCGGATTCGCTCGAAAACGCCGAGCGCGAGATCGAGTTCTTCTTCTCGGATCAAGAGATCGTCGGCTAGCTCGGTTCTCGGTGTTCGGTTATCGGTTTTCGGGAAAGCGCTTCCGATAACCGATTCTCGAATCCCGATCCCCGATTTTACTTCTTCCCGCCGCCTTTTCCGCCGCCGCCGCCTTTGAAGTCTGGCTTGACGTCGACGGGCTTGGCGCCGGGGCCGCCGGCTTGCTTCTTGTCGCCTGAAAAACCGCCGCCGCCTTTTTGCGGGGGCTGTTTGCCCCCGCCCATGTTCTTGTCGGCCATCTGTGCGTCTCCTTGGAGTGGCTTTGTCAGGCTACGCCCGAGCCCTCGACCGCGCCAGATCATTTCCGCGCGATGATCTCGATCACGAGCGGCGTCACCATCAAAGTGCCCGGCTGTTGCGACACGCGCGCGAACTCGTCGCGCATGTCCTTGGCCAGCTGCGGCGTGATGCGGTTGAGTTCGAGCAGGCGGTCGATGTGGATGTCGAAAAAGCCGATCGGCCAGCGCCAGACATTGTCGTCCTTGGACACAACGTCGACGTAAGGGCGGAAACTCTCCAGCTTGAGCCCCATTTCCGTCAGCCAAGACGGCAAATCGCGGCCGATGTCGGGCTCCCCGCCCGACGAGCGCCAATTGGCGACCACTTCATCGACGAAGCGCTCGAAGTTCGGCGCGTGCGGCGCGAGGCGCCACGTCTGGTAGTCGATATATTCGTGGATCACGAGCGCGCCGCCCGGCTTCAGCGCATCGACCAGCTTCTTCAACGCCGGCTTCGGATGCGGCAGGAACGCCAGCACCCAGCGCACCCAGGCCGCATCCGCATCCTGCACCGGCAGCGCATCCACTTCGAAATCCACCTCGTGCGCCTTCACTTGCGGAAAGCCGCGCGCCTTCGCCTGCGCTTCGAGCGTGTCGAGAAAGCGGCGCGACCGCTCGAGCGCATAGACCGCGCCGGTCGGCCCGACGATCTCCGCCAAATCCATCGTCGCAAAGCCCGGCCCCGCGCCGAAATCGATCACCTTGGCGCCGTCGCCGATCTTCGCCCGCGCCCACGCGTCCAGCGCCCGCGGACGCCAGACGCGGTGCTGAAAGCCGAGCCGGTAGATTTCGTCGTCATGCGTGCCCAGCACGTAGTCGCGTTCAGACATCGGGGTCTCCTCGGCAGGGATATAGAACGGCGGACGCGCACCGTCTCGCCGTAAGCGGACGCATCACCGCTGGGACCGCGGGCCTCCGGCCCGCTCTTTGGTTGGTCAGACAAGATTGCGGGCCGGAGGCCCGCGGTCCCAGGTGCTGACGCGTTCGAAAGCTGCGCCGCGTAGGTGCGCCGCGGCGGAGCGCGCCCTAAATTGCTCGCGACAACGGAGCTTCAGCCCATGGGCAACTATTCGCACGCGTATTCGGACCAGGCGTTCAAGTCGAAAATGGGCTCGCTCGGCGCGCTCAAGGATCTGGTCGACGCCGCCAAGCGCATCCACGCGCTGATGCGCGACCCGGCAACGCCGATCTGGGTGAAAGGCGTGTGCATCGCCGCGCTCGGCTATCTGATCCTGCCGACGGACGCCGTCAGCGACTTTCTCCCCATCCTGGGCCATGGCGACGATCTTGCCATGCTGACCGCGGCGCTCAGCGCCATCGCTTCGCATTGGCAGAATGACAGGCCTGCGGTCGTCGCCGAAGACTGAAGCTTGCCGCCGCGTCTGACGGGCGCATAATGCCGCTGACTGTCTCAGGAGGCGTCAATGCAGGTGCGCTTCTGGGGAACGCGGGGATCGATCGCAACGCCGGGGCCGGCGACGCTGCGCTATGGCGGCAATACCTCGTGCGTGGAAATCACGTCCGACGCCGGCGACATCATTCTCATCGATGCAGGCACTGGAGCCAACGCGCTGGGCAAGGCGCTGATGGATCAGGGCCGAGCGCAGCGCGGCCATATCCTCATCTCGCACACGCACTGGGATCACATTCAGGGCCTGCCGTTCTTCGCGCCGCTCTTCGTCGCGGGCGCCGAGTGGCACATCTATGGACCCCGAGCGCTCAGCCAGTCGCTGCGCGAAATCCTCGCCGGACAGATGGATTATTCCTATTTTCCGGTGGCGCTGAATGCGTTCGCTGCGAACGTGCAATTCCATGAAGTTGTCGAAGGCGGCTTCTCGATCGGCGAAGTGCGCGTCAGCACCCAGTATCTGAACCATCCGGCGCTCACCGTTGGCTATCGGCTCGAAGCGGACGGCGCCAGCGTCGTCTATGCCTCCGACCACGAGCCGCACAGCCCGCACGCTGGCGAGGGCCACGCGGGCGAATCCGAAGGCGGCGATCTTGCGCACGTGGAATTCCTGCGCGACGCCGATCTTGTCATCCACGACGCGCAATACACCGCGAACGAGTATCCCGGAAAGCTCGGCTGGGGGCACAGCACGGTCGAGTACGCGGTTGACGTGGCTATCGCCGCGAACGTTCGCCAGCTCGCGCTTTATCACCACGATCCCGCGCGCAACGACGACGCTGTCGATCAGCTCATCGAGGCAGCGCGCAAGCGCGTCGCCGGTTTGGATGCGAATCTGATTGTGACGGGCGCCGCCGAAGGCATGTCGATCGAGCTGCGCGGCGCTGCAAACGCCAACAAGTTCACGGCGTTTCTGCCGTCCGGGCTCGTCAAGCCGAGCACCAACGTCGCCGAAGAGCCGGTGCTGATCGCCGGCGTCGCGGCTGAGGATCGCAAGTTGCTGACAGCCGCGGCCAAGGCCGACGGCATCAGCATTTCGGACATCGCGCTCGAAAAGCTGAAGGACGCTGTGAGCAGCGGCCATCCCTCGCTCATCGTCTTGGGCGACGCGGGCGGCGTCGATCCAGTGGCGCTCTGCGCCGAACTGCGTGCGCTGCAGCCCGAAGAAGACCAGGACACGCCGATCATCGTCATCGCCGATCAATCGCGCGTGCCTGCCGACAAGGGCGAAGCCGCCGGCGTGACGGATTGGCTGACGCGTCCCTACAGTTTGCAATATGCCCGCTCGCGCCTGCGCGCCTGGATGATGCGTTCGATGCTGCGCTGGCGCAAAGCCGCGCTGCCGGAGGACGAAGCGGCGCGCCAGGCTGCGGTTGAGCGCCTGGGTCTCCTGGACACGCCGGCGGAAGAACGCTTCGACCGCCACGCCCGCATCGCCGCCGCGGCGCTCGATGCGCCGATTGCCCTTGTGACGCTGATCGACGGCGACCGGCAATGGTATAAGTCGCACTTTGGCTTCGATTTCAGCGAAACCTCGCGCGACGTCGGTTTCTGCTCGCACGCCATCCTGGAAGACGATCCGCTGGTCGTCACCGACGCGCTTCAGGACGACCGCTTTGCGGACAATCCCGTCGTCGTCGGCGACCCGCACGTGCGCTTTTACGCCGGCATCCCGCTGCACGCCGCCGACGGCGCGCGCGTCGGCGCGTTCTGCATCGTCGACCACAGACCCCGCCGCCTCACCGCTGCGCAGCTGAGGATGCTGAAGGACATCGCGCGGCTCGTGGAAGAAGAACTGGAGCCGCGCGGCGCTGCCGCAAAGACGGGTTAGAGCGAGCGCGCCAGTTTTGCGAGGCAGGCCGGAAATAGCTCGTGCTCCAGCGTCAGCACGCGCTCGGCCAATGTCTCCGGCGTATCGTTCGCGCCGATCGGCATCTTCGCCTGGCCGAGAATTTCGCCACTATCCACTTCCTCGACCACGAGATGCACGGTGCAGCCATGCTCGGCATCGCCCGCTTCCAGCGCACGCGCATGCGTGTTGATGCCCGGGTACTTCGGCAGCAGCGAGGGATGAATATTGATCAACCGGCCTTTCCACGCGTTTACGAAGTAGGGCGTCAGCACGCGCATGAAGCCGGCGAGGGCGACGATCTCGATGTTGCGCTCGACCAAGAGCGCATCGAGATCGCGCTCAAACGCTTCGCGGTTTTTGCCGTAAGGCTTGTGATCGAGCGCGACGGCTTCCACGCCGGCCGCGCGCGCGCGTTCGAGCCCCGCGGCGCTCGGCACGTTCGATATGACAAGAGCGATCTCGTAAGCATCCTGCTTGGCCTCCATAAGCGCCTGCAGGTTGCTGCCACGGCCGGAGATAAGAACGGCGACGCGTT
>DASPMA010000333.1:0-6105 GCA_035627335.1 Binatia bacterium | reverse complement strand
CTCGGCGCCGGGCGCCTCGCACTTATGCACTTGCACGCGCTCGCGCAGCGCGGCTTGCGCCGAGGCGATCGCGGCCTGCACGGCTGTTTGCACCACCGTGTTTTGCGCCGTATCGGCGAGATTCACGCCGACCGATATCCGCGTCACGCTCGGCCTCAGCTCATAAATGCGCCGCACCGCCTCGAAGGCCGCTTCCGCGATCCCCGGCGTCATCATCGCATGGCCGATGCGCACCGGATCGTTGAACAGCGCCAGCGGATTGCCGCCGGCCTCGCGCGGCAAGGCGCGGCCCGTCAGTTTTGGTCCTAGCCCCCACAGTGTGCGCATCTCGGCGCGCGCGGTCGAACCGGCTGTATCGATCAGGATCGACGTCTTGGCCGGCGCGTAGAGCAGCGCAAAAAACACGACGGCCGCCACGCCCGCAGCCGCGAACGCCCACACTCCAAGTGCTGAAAAATCCCCCATGACCGGATGTTAACGCGAAAACCCGGCCACGCCAGCGGCGCTCACGCTTGAGGCGGCATTTTCTCGAACGAGGGCAGTCCTTCGGGCGGGCGATCCCAACTGGGCGCCCGGCTGGCATACACCGAGGCCATCGGCTTGAAGTGTTCGGGGTCGTCGAGCGTGCCGGCCTTCACCATCATCACGCCCGGCCGCGCGCCCTTGGAGAAAAGCCCCGTGCCGCACACCGGGCAGAATGTGCGCGTGACCAAATTGCCGCTGTCGCCGGGGCTCGAATACTCGCGCACCTCGCCGATGACTTTCACCGACGCGATCGGCACGGCCATCGACGCCGAATGGCTGGACGAGGTCTTCCGGCAATCCAGGCAATAGCAATTGCCGCCGAACATGGCGGGAGCGCTCACTTCGTAGCGCACCGCGCCGCACAAACATCCGCCTGTCATCATAACAGCGTCTCCTCCCAAGCGCTCAGCATGCGCTTGAGCGAATGAGACGTCCACCATTGTGGCGACTTGGCCGTGCTAAGGCCCGCGCAGCGAGACGGCCGTGATCAGAATGAGGCACACAATTCCGACCACCACCGCAAGGACGCCGATCGCTTCCATGAGCCATATATGGGAGGCGCCATGCCGTTGCGTGAGGCGCCCAATCTGCAGAGCGCCTGATGGCGACTGCATGTTACCTTACTGCGGCGCCGGCGTTGCCGTCGAGAGCGGGCGGGCCATTAGTTGTTCAATCGACAGGCCTACCTCATTGTCGCCGCCAAACGCCGTGCCTGTCTGGGCCTGCGTCACGCGTTCGCCATACGCCGCGTAGGCGTCCGCCGGCAGCGCGACATAGCCGACTTGCGGCGCGAGTGTCGCGGCGTTCTGCACGAAATACATCACGAACCGACGCACCTGCGGACGGCGCAGCGCCTCGGCGTTCACGTAGATGAACACCGGCCGCGACAGCGGATATCGCCCCGACGCGATAGTTTCCGGAGACGGCGAAACGCCATTCACTTCCAGCGCTTTCACACGTTCGCGGTTCTGCTCGTAATAGGCATAGCCGAAATAGCCGAGCGCGCCCGCGTTACCCGCCACGCCCTGCACGACAACATTGTCGTCCTCGCTTGGCGTGTAGTCCGTCCTCGAGGCGCCTCCGTCGCCGTTCACCGCCTCGGTGAAAAAGTCGAATGTGCCGGATGCCGTACCCGGCCCAAACAGCTGCAGGCCGAGGTCGGGCCAACCGCTGTTCACCTGATTCCAGTTCGTCACCGTGCGCTCGGCGCTCGGCTGCCAGAATTGCCGGAGCTGGCCCATCGTCACCGCGTCCACCGGATTGCTCGGATGCACCACGACGCCGATGCCGTCGAAGGCGATCGGAATTTCGACGTACTGGACGCCCGCCGCCGCGCACGCTTGCATCTCTTCGGCGGAGATTGGCCTCGAGGCGTTGGAGATTTGCGTCTCGCCGCGGCAGAATTTCCGAAAGCCCCCGCCCGTCCCGCTTTCGCCGACAGTGACCCGCGCCGCGCCTGTTGCGCTGCGCGAAAAGCTTTCCGCGGCGGCTTCGACGAGCGGAAACACCGTCGAGGAGCCGTCGATCGCGATCTGCTCTCGCGAACCGGCGCCTTGCTTCTGCGCCCCGCCGTCGCCGCACGCGGCAAGCAGCAGCCCCAAACTCGCGAAAAGGGCGCACGCGGCTTTCATGGGCAAATCCTCGGAAATGATCGCGCGCCTTCTGGCAGTGTTCTGTGACACTTCTGTTACAGGCAGCGCGCCGTCAGGCGTCCGGCTTGTCCCGGTCGGCGGGCAAATTGATGCGGTAGAGCACCGCTACCAGCAGCGCCGTCACCCCGATCGTGACCAATGCCGCGAAAATGAGCCAAGTTGGCATGGGTTTGGTTCATATCACGCCTTGGCGTGAATCGCCGCCGCCTTTATCTAGGCCCCATGAAATCCGCCGTGATCGTGTTCCCCGGATCCAATTGCGACCGCGACGCGGCACGGGCCCTCGAACGCATCACCGGCAAGCCAGCAACCATGGTCTGGCACAAGGACACAACTCTGCCCGAAGGTACGGACCTTGTGGTCCTACCAGGCGGCTTCTCTTACGGCGACTACCTCCGCTCTGGCGCAATGGCGGCCAAGAGCCCGATCGTGCGCGACGTCATTGCGCATGCGGAACACGGCGGCCTGGTGCTCGGCATCTGCAACGGCTTCCAGGTGCTCACGGAAACGCAGCTCTTGCCCGGCGCGTTGTTGCGCAACGCCGGCCTCAAATTTTCCTGCAAGGAAGTCCCGCTCGCCATCAACAACGTGAACACGCGCTTCACCCGCGCCTATCGCGAGCAGCGCGAAACCAATATCCCGATCGCACACGGCGACGGGCGCTACTACGCCGATGAAGAAACACTCGACCGCATCGAAGGCGAAGGCCAGGTCATCTTCCGCTACATGGCCAACCCGAACGGCTCCGCGCGCGACATCGCCGGCGTCATGAACGAACGCGGCAATGTGATGGGCATGATGCCCCACCCCGAACGCGCCACCGATCCTGCGCTCGGCCGCACTGGCGGCGCGGCCGTCTTCCAGAGCCTGCTCGAAGCCGCATGATCAAGAAACAGCCAGCCAGCGGCGACTTCGACGCCGAAGTCGATAGCGCGCGCAAACGCCTAGAAGCAGCGATGAACGAAGACACCGGCTTCGACGATCTGGCCGCGCTGCAAGCGTTGGCGCCAATTCTGGAAGACAAGATCCGCTCCCGCCGTCTTTCCTTCGCACTCGCGGAGGAAGATGAAGACGAAACCCAAATCGCGGTGATCCACGTCCAGACCGATGAAGAACTCGGCTTCATCTTCGCCGAGGACGGCGAGTACGTCTTCGAAAGCAATCTCGAAGCCTATTTCGACGATTTCGTCGACGATGATCCCGCAAGGTTCGTCGAGCGCTTGTACGAAACGCTGCGCGCGGACCTCCCAAAGTACGAAGTCGAGAACAAGGGCTAGCGGTTCGCGCTTAGCCCTCCATCGTCGCCTTCGTCAGCCGTTCGAATGCCGCCTGCATGTCTTCCGGCGTTTTCTTGAACCCGCTTTCGATCCACCAGCGCAACAGGCCGATGAACCCGCCGGCCACATAGACCGCCGTTTCCCGCCGCCGCTCGCGCGTCCAATTCAGCTTCAGCCGCATCAAATTGGTCTCCGCGATCTCGCGCAGCTTTGCTTCGCCCGCCGCCATCTGCGCTGGAAACGCCTCCGACGTGGCGATACGGCGCGCAAAGTCCTGCGCCTCGTGTACATGACGGAAGAGCGCACGCGACGGCAACAGGTCCTCGCGCTCCGGAAAGCGCTCGCGCACCACCGCTTCCGTCGCCGCGATCATATTGACGAACGAACGCACCAGGAAATCGTCCTTGCCCGCGTAGTGCGCATAGAAGGTCGAGCGCGCCACTCCGGCCTCCTCGGCGATCTCGCCTACATCGAGTTCGTCCACGCCGCGCGCCGCGCCCAGCGATATCAGCGCTTCCGCCAGCAAATGGCGGGTGCGCAGCGTGCGCGCGTCAACGCCTTTCGGCGCAAGTCTCACGTTTTCGGACACTGCCCGCCCTCCTGTCCGGGAAAACCGCCGGACCACACGCGCGCATCACTCTAGCCTGCAATGTTGCCGCCTGATTGCAGCGCGGGCCAGGGGAGAAATCATGTCTTTGGATCGCTGGGGCGCGAGCGCGCTCATTTTGGGCTCGATCGTCTACATCACGCTGATGGCCATGCACCCATCGCAGGTCGGAGCGCCGGTGATCGGGCACCTCAGCCTCAACGCCCTGGTGCACGGCGCGGCGCTCTTGGACAGCCCGATCCTGGCGTTCGGCTTCTACACGCTGGCAATGCGGCTCGGGCTTGGCCGCCCGCTTCCTCTGCTCGGGCTCGTCTTCTATCTGTTCGCCGCGCTCTGGATGACGCTCGCCGCGACGATGAGCGGCTTCATAATTCCCGAGATCGTAGAGGCCGGGCGCGATCCGCCGCGCATGTTCGCCGTCGCAACGGAAGATCCAGAACAGCGGCGCATGCTGCTGCAAGCGCTCGCCGCCTACACCGTCTGGCTCAACCGCTCCTTCGCAGAAGTGTATGTGGGCCTCTTCTCCGTAGCCATGGTGCTCTGGAGCATCGCGTGGCCCACGCGCGCGTTCTCCGACCGGATTGTGCGCGTCCTCGGCTTCGTCATAGGGATTGGCATGCTGGCCTGGCAACTCGCCGGCAACCTCACCCTGGAAGCCCAACACGGCGCGCTGCTCGTGACGCTAGCACACAGCGTGTGGACCATGCTGGCCGCATCGCTGCTGCTGCGGCCGAGCGAGACCTGAGCGCCATCCGCCAAACAAAAGGCCCTCCGCTTTCGCGAAGGGCCATGAAGGGTCTAGGCAGATTTGTGTCAGCGGATGGTCGGCGCCTCGCTTTCAGCGCGGACGCCGGCTTCCTCTTCACGGATCGCCGCCATCGCGCGCGCGAAGCGCGGATCGGAGAGCACGGCGTTGATGCGCATCAGCGCTTCAACGCTTTCGCCCGATGCGCCGAACATTTTGCCGAACGCTTCGAACGGGCTCTCGGCCGCCGGATAGAAGCGCAGCTGCACCCGCGCGTCTTCCTCTATGCCAGCAAGCGCACGCGCCCGCGCCACCGCGACGGAGAAGCCGCCGAGATGATCGACCAGCCCGATCTCGCTCGCTTGCTGACCCGTCCACACACGCCCGCCGGCGATCGCGCGCACCTGGTCGACCTGCATCTCGCGGCCTTCGGCGACAAGCCCAAGGAACTGCGCGTAGGCACGATCGATGAAGCCGGCGAAGGCGGCGCGTTCGGCCTGATTGAACGGACGCTCGGTCGTGAACATCTCGACCAGCGGCGAGCCCACTGTGATCGTCTCGGTGTTGGTCGACAGATAGTGGTCGAACGCCGGGCCCATGATAAGCTTGCCGCCGAGCACGCCGATCGATCCGGTGATGGTCGACGGCGCCGCGACAATCTCATCGGCGTAAGCGGAGACATAGTAGCCGCCCGAAGCCGCTACATCGCCCATCGAGACGACGACCCGCTTGCCGCGCTCTTGCGCGGTGCGCAGCGCCGCCAGGATCTGGTCGGACGCCACCACCGAGCCGCCGGGGCTCGAGACGCGGAACACGATCGCCGCCACATCATCGTCCTCGGAGGCATCGAGCAATGCTTCAGCGATCGCATCGCTGTTCATCGCCCGCTCGTCGCCGAAGATGTCGTGTTCTTCGGGGCCGGAGACGATCGCGCCTTCGCCTTGCACAACGGCAATCACGCGTCCGCCGGTGTTTGGACGGGGGGCATAATCGCTCCATTCCACGATTTCGGAGTTCTCCGCACGCGCCAGCGCCGCGCGTTCGGCTTCCTCGGGCCGGCCGACCTGATCGACGAGCCGTAGCTCCCGCGCACGCTGCGCGGTGAAGGGGGTCGCCTCAACGGCGGCGCGAACCTGGTCGACCGTGATCTCGCGATCCGCGGCGATGCTGGCCAGCATGTTGTTGTAGAGCGCCGTCATCAACGTGGTGATCTGATCGCGGTGCTGAGGGGTGAACCCGCGCTGAGTCAGCGAGTGCGCGGCGGTCTTGTAGTCCTCGCGCGTCTCGAACTGCGCCTGC
>DASPMA010000332.1:0-5157 GCA_035627335.1 Binatia bacterium | reverse complement strand
CCGCGCCGCCCTGCCGCATCTGATCGAATCTGGTGGCGCCATCGTGAACGTGGGCGCCTTTGGAGCGCTGAAAGCTGGCGCGGGCTTTGGCGCCTACGCCGCCTCGAAAGCGGGCGTCCATAAGCTGACCGAGAGTCTTGCCGAGGAGCTGAAGGGGAAAGTGCGCGTCAACGCCGTGCTGCCCTCGATCCTCGACACCGAACAGAACCGCCGCGACATGCCAAAGACCGATCCGTCGAAATGGGTGCAGCCGGACGACTTGGCGAAAGTGATGCTGTTCCTCGCTTCTGACGATGCGCGCGCGATTACAGGCGCGCTGACGCCCGTGACCGGACAGGTCTAGTCGAAATCGCCATGCCGGCCGACGCCGCTTGTGAACCGGGCAGCGCCCGCCGCGGCTTCGCCCGAGCGCAACGTTTCAAGGCCGCGCGCCGCTTCGTTGTCGATCGCGGCGTTTTCTTCCAAGTCCCACTGTTCGATCGCCGAGGTCCGGTCGTTGCGCATGCACATTTGCGGAAACGCGGCGATATCCTTCGCGAGCGCTCTGGCGACGGATAGCGCCTGGCCGTCCGGCGCCACGCGATTGGCAAGGCCCATTGTCAACGCCTCTGTCGAGTCCACGGCGCGGCCAGTAAGGATCAAGTCCATTGCACGCGAGTGCCCGATGAGCCGCGGCAAGCGAATCGTGCCGAGATCCACCAGCGGCACGCCGAAGCGGCGGCAATAGATGCCGAAGATCGCGCTCTCTGCCATCACGCGCAGATCGCACCAGAGCGCGAGCTCGGCTCCGCCGGCGACAGCGTGGCCCTCGATCGCCGCGATGACCGGCTTGGTGAGACGCAGCCTGGTGGGGCCCATCGGGGCGAAACTGTCGACGCCGCCGGGTGCAACGCGTTTGCCGCTCTCGCCCGCCGCAAGCGCCTTCAGATCGGCGCCCGCGCAAAAGGCGCCGCTGGCGCCGGTGAGGATGGCGATACAAGCGCTGTCGTCGGCCTCGAATGCGCTGAACGCATCGAACAACGCCTGCGCCGTCGGCAGGTCGACGGCGTTGCGCCGCTCAGGGCGGTTGATGGTGACGATCAAAACCGGTCCGTCGCGCTCGGTGAGTACGGTGTGCATGGGCCCTCCGGCGTGCAGTCTCGCCTTCCGCGAGCATCCCGCAACGGTGAAGTTCGCGGGGTTGACTTTGCGTCCTTGCCACCCCTCATCGGCGCCAGATGAAAGAGCCGGACCGCAGGTTCAGCGTTGCGCCGCTGATGGATTGGACCGATCGGCATTGCCGGGCGTTCCATCGCGCGTTGACGCGCCAGGCGCTGCTCTACACCGAGATGATCACCATCGATGCCGTGATCCATGGCGACCGCGAGCGGCTTCTTGGGTTCGACGCGATGGAGCATCCCGTCGCGCTGCAGCTCGGCGGCAGCGACCCCGCCAAGATAGGCGAGGCAGCGCGCGCCGGGGCCGCGTTCGGCTATGATGAAATCAATCTCAATATCGGTTGCCCGTCGGACCGCGTGCAGGCTGGCCGTTTTGGCGCCTGCCTGATGCGCGAGCCGGAACTGGTGGCCGAGCTGTGGACGGCCGCGCAGGAAGCTGCCCCGAACATTCCGGTGACCATCAAGTCGCGGATCGGTGTTGATGAGCAGGAGCCCCGAAAGGCGCTGTTTGCGCTGGTGACTGCGAGCGCCCGCGCGGGCTGCCGCACCTTCATCGTGCACGCGCGCAAGGCTTGGCTCGAGGGATTGTCGCCGAAAGAGAACCGGGAGGTTCCGCCGCTCGACTACCAGCTCGTGCGTGCGCTGAAAGGCGAACGGCCGGATTTGGAGGTTATTCTCAACGGCGGTCTGCGCGATCTCGATCATGCTTTGCATGAAGCGGAGGGGTTGGACGGCGTGATGCTGGGGCGCGGGGCTTATCAAACACCAGCGACGCTTCTCGATGTCGATGCGCGGGTGTTCGGGGCAGCACCGCCGTCTTCATCGCGGATCGGCGCCGTAGAAGCTCATATTCCGTATATGGCGCGCAAACTGGAAGAGGGCGTGCCGTTGCATGCGATGACGCGGCACATGCTCGGCCTCTTCAACGCGCAGCCCGGTGGGCGCGCCTGGCGGCGCATCTTGTCGGAGCGGGGCGTGCGCGCCGGGGCGGGCCTTGAAGTCGTGCGTGACGCGCTTGCAGAAGTAGCCCGCGCTCCGGCCCGCGCGGCATGAGCGCGGAAATCGTCTGGTTCGTTGCAGGTCTTGTTGGCGCAGGTCTTTTTGCCGGCTTTGTCGGCGGACTTTTCGGCATTGGCGGAGGCGCCGTCGTCGTGCCGGCGCTCTATGTGTTGTTCACCGCACTCGGTGTTGAGGAAACCGTGCGCATGCACGTCGCCGTCGGCACCTCGCTCTCCACCATTATCGCTACATCGTGGCGCTCGCTCACCGCGCATCGGCAAGCCGGGGCGGTTGACTTTGACGTGCTCAAAACCTGGGGCCCTTGGATCATGCTCGGCGCCATCACAGGCGCGGCGATCGCTGGTTTGGCCAGCACGGAGGCGCTCCTCTTCGTATTCGGCTTCGGGCTTTTGCTGATCGCTTTGCAAATGGGCTTGGGCAGCCAAAATTGGCGCTTGTTTCGAGATCTGCCGCACGGGCTTTGGCGCGCCATTACGGCTGCGGGCATCGGCTTGTTTTCCGCGCTGATGGGCATTGGCGGCGGCGCCTTCGGCGTGACCGTGCTGACATTGAGCGGACGGCCCATTCACCAGGCCGTGGCAACAGCATCCGGCTTCGGCGCGGCGATCGCACTGCCTGCGGCGCTTGGCTATGTCATCGCTGGCTGGGGTCGCGAAGGCTTGCCGCCCTGGTCCCTCGGCTTTGTGAGCTTGCCCGGCTTTCTGGTGCTTGCTGCGCTCACCGCGATGACTGCGCCAATAGGAGCGCGACTGGCGCACCGCCTGCCGCAGCTTTGGCTGAAGCGCGCGTTCGCCGTGTTCCTCGCGCTTGTCGCGGTCAACATGCTTCGCGAAGCCTTCAACTGACCATCGCGAAGATCGCGCGCCAAGTCTGCGCGCCGAAATACAAGGCCGCTACCAGAGCGAGGATGGCCAGCCAGATCAGCAAGGAAGTCACTGCGCCTGGGCCTTTGGCCCCGACCGCCTTGGCGCGCCGCGACGCGCCCGCGGCCGCCATGCCGAAAAGCAGCATTGCCGCCAGCAGGTAGACGATGGTGGCGGTGTCGCCTGCGCTCATCGTGTTTGCTCGCCGATCCTCGCCAGCCGGGCGGGCAGTTCGGCCATGATCGCCTTGCGCTCGGGCTCGGTGAGAGCGCCCCAGCGGGCAATTTCCGATAACGTGCGTCCGCAGCCGATGCACAAGCCGGTCTGGCCGCTGACGGCGCAGACTTTGGTGCAGGGCGTGGAGATGGGCGGCGGCGGCATGCCAAAGAGCTAAGCTGTTGGATTTGGGCGTGCAATCGTCCCGAGGTCAGAGTCGTATCGAATTGCAATAAATCCGCATTGACTTTCGATACGCATTATCGTATATCGATATTAGCCTGAAATCGCAGCAAGGTCGCATCCGGCCAGGGAGCCGGCGGCATCTCCAGAGCGAGACAGGCGGAAACGCCACTCGGAGGGACTTTTATGCGCTTCGCCGTTCTCGCAACTGCTGCCGCCGCCGCCGTCGCGGCGCCGCTCGCCGTTGCCGCCAGCGGTCCGCAGATGTCGAGCGACCAGTTTTTGAACGCCGTACGCTGCACCGCCTACGAAAACCTGTCTGGCACGGATGCCGGGCTTACGGAGGCGAAGTGGCAGCTCAACGCCGAAGCGCGCCGCCAACCGGCAGAAACTGCCGCTCAGGCGCTGGCCGAGGTCTCGGACATCTCCCGGCAGGCGTATTTGGCCGGGCCGGGAGCGCTGACACAGGAAAAAGCCGCCGCCTGCGCCCGGGCGCAGTTGGCCGCAGCAGCGGACTCGCGCCAAAGGGCGTGAGCCGATAACATGACGCGTCGGCCACTGGCCGGCGCGCGGGAGGGACTGAGATGAAGTTCTGGGTTTTGGCCGGTCTGTTCACAGCCGCCACCGTCCCGTTCGCAACGGCGGCGGAGGCGTCCGCCGAGTGCCAGGTCGACGACACACGGCGCACTCCGGTGGTCCGCATCGATGGCGGCTCGCCGGGCGGCTCGGCGCCGGCGCAGACCGCGCGGCCGACCTCCGCAACGCGCGAAGCGGCGGAGCAAGTGGCGCAACGTGAAGCGGCCGAAGCCGCACGCATCGCGGCGGCGGAACGGCGCCGCAGCGGCAAGCGCATTCCCGACGCTGAGTTGATAGGCCCTCGCGGCGCTCTATAGTCGCTCGACCGCGCGCGAACCTCGCGCGCATGCCGGGCGAATCTAATGGACCTGAATTTTTCCGCGGAAGAGATCGCGTTCCGCGACGAAGTGCGCGCGTTCATCGAAGAAAACTATCCCAAGCATCTGCGCGGCAAGAACATCATGCGCGAGGACCTCTCCAAGGAGGACTTCCTCGCCTGGCACAAAATCCTCGGCAAGAAGGGCTGGTCGGCGCCGGCGTGGCCGAAGGAGTATGGCGGCACAGGCTGGAGCGCGACGCAGCGTTATATCTGGCTCGAAGAGAACGCGCGGATGGAAACCATTCCGCCGCTGCCGTTCGGCGTCTCGATGGTCGGCCCCGTCATCTACACGTTCGGCACGCCTGAGCAGAAGCAGCGCTTCCTTCCCGGCATTCTCTCCGGCGATGTGTGGTGGGCGCAGGGCTATAGCGAACCGGGGGCGGGCTCCGATCTCGCTTCGCTGAAAACCAAAGCCGTGCGCGAAGGCGATTACTACATCGTCAACGGCCAGAAGACATGGACGACGCTCGGCCAATACGCCGACTGGGGCTTCTTCCTCGTTCGCACCGATCCCAGCGCCAAACCGCAGGAAGGCATCTCGTTTTTGCTTATCGACATGGAGTCGCCAGGCGTTTCGGTGCGGCCGATCAAGCTGTTGGACGGCGGTTACGAGGTGAACGACGTCTTCCTGCAGGACGTCAAAGTCCCCGTCGATCAGCGCATCTACGAGGAAAACAAGGGTTGGACCTGCGCGAAGTTCCTGCTCGCGCACGAACGCTCCGGCATCGCTGGCGTGGCGCGCTCCAAGCGCAATATCGAGAAA
>DASPMA010000331.1:0-2990 GCA_035627335.1 Binatia bacterium | reverse complement strand
CAGCAACGTAGCGATTGCCTTGCCAGTCGGTGAGGCCCGCCGGCGGCTCCTTCGTGAGGCCTTCCCACCACACATCGCCGTCGTCCGTCAGCGCGACATTAGTGAAAACCGTGTTGGCGTAGAGAGTATCGATCGCCGACTTGTTGGTCGTCGGGCTCGTGCCGGGCGCGACGCCAAAGAACCCCGCTTCCGGATTGATCGCGTACAAGCGCCCATCGTCGCCAAAACGCATCCAGCAAATGTCGTCGCCGATCGTCTCGGCTTTCCAGCCGGGAATTGTTGGCTGCAACATAGCAAGGTTGGTCTTGCCGCATGCGGAAGGGAAGGCCGCCGCAATGTACTTCGCCTGGCCCTGCGGGTTGGTCAGCTTGAGGATCAGCATGTGCTCGGCGAGCCAGCCTTCATCGCGCGCCATCACCGAGGCGATGCGCAGCGCGTAGCACTTCTTGCCCAGAAGGGCGTTTCCGCCATAGCCCGAGCCGAACGACCAGATTTCCCGCGACTCCGGGAAGTGGACGATCCACTTTTCGTCATTGCATGGCCAGGCCACGTCCTTTTGGCCAGGCTTCAGCGGTGCGCCGACAGTATGCACCGCGGGCACGAAGAAGCCGTCTTCGCCCAGCTGGTCGAGCGCGCCCTTGCCCATGCGAGTCATGATGCGCATAGAAGCGGCGACGTAGCCGGAGTCCGTGATCTCGACGCCGAGCGCGCTGATCTTCGAGCCTAGCGGTCCCATCGAGAATGGCACGACATACATCGTGCGCCCGCGCATGCAGCCGTCGAACAGGCGGTTTAGCTTCTCGCGCATTTCCACCGGGGCGAACCAATTGTTCGTGGGGCCCGCGTCGTCCTTGCTCTCCGAGCAGATGAACGTGCGGCTCTCCACGCGCGCCACGTCCTTAGGATCGGACGCCGCATAGAATGAGTTCGGACGCTTCTGTTCGTTCAGCTTCTTCAGCGTGCCAGCCGCCACCAATTCGCCGGTCAGGCGCTCCCATTCCGAGTCCGAGCCATCGCACCAATAGACGCGATCCGGCTTGGTCAGCGCGGCGATCTCCTCGACCCAGGCGACGAGTTTCTTATGACGGGTCGGAGCCGGGTGAAGCCCCGGGATGTCTACAGTCACGGAATCCCTCCAGGCGCCGCGACGCGGGGTGCGGCGCTCGTTCTTGTCGGTCCAAAGTGTGGGTGGAACGATCTATGTCAAACCGCTTCTGCGGGTCACTGTGACCAACCCGCGCGTTTCGCCGTTGCCACCGGTGGCAATCCCATTTGCAGACCAGGAATGCGGCTACGGCTCGCTTCGCAGGCGCACAAATGGAATGACCCTGGAAAACGTCAGGTCTGGGTCGCCGCCCACTCCGACATGATGCGCTCGAGCACGGACAGCGGCACCGCTCCGTTCGCGAGCATGGTGTCGTGGAAGCTCTTGAGATCGAAACGCGCGCCCAGGTGCTGCTGCGCAGCGCTTCGCATGCGATTAATTGCCTGGCGGCCGACCATGTAGCTGCACGCCTGCCCCGGCCACACACAATAGCGCTCGATCTCCGTGGTGATCGAGCTTTCCTGATCGCCGGTTGCTTCCATCATGGATTGGATCGCTTGTTCGCGGCTCCAGCGCTTGTGGTGCATGCCGGTGTCGACGACGAGACGCGAGGCGCGGAATGTCGCCGACTGCAAATAGCCAAGCCGGCCCAGCGGATCGTCGGCGTAGGCGCCGAGTTCATCGGCGAGTTGTTCTGCGTACAGCCCCCAGCCTTCGCTGAAGGCGCTGAAACCCAGCATTGCGCTGCGGATGAAGGGGATGGAGCCGGACTCTTGCTGGATCGAAATTTGCCAGTGATGACCCGGGACGCCCTCGTGATAATTCAGCGTCGGCAGGGTGAATTTCGGCCACTCGGCGGTGTTGCGCAGATTGATGTAGTACGCGCCTGGACGCGAGCCATCGAGCGCTGCGCGCTGATAATAACCGCCCGGCGCACCCGCCTCAGTCGTTGGCGGCACGCGCCGTATTTCCAGTTGCGCCTGCGCCAGCGTATTGAACGCGCGCGGCATCATAGCTTCGATCGCGCGCGTTTGCGCATTGAGGTCCGCCAAGATCTGCGTGCGGCCGGCGTCTGTGTTTGGATAAAGCTGGTCTGCGCGTCGCGAAAGCTGCTGCACGCGCTGCGCGACGCTGCCTCGCCGCATGCCTTGAGCGCGCAGGATCGAATCCATCTCGCCATGGAATTGCGCGATCAGCTCCATCCCCATGTTGTGAATTTCATCCGGCGACATGGTTGTCGTGGTGCGACTACGCAGCGAGGCCGCGTACATTTCCGCGCCCTGCGGCAGACGCCAAATCCCTGCGTCATGCACCGCGCGTGGACGCACCGCCCGCAACGCATCCATTTGGCGCTGATAGGCCGGCAGCACCTCGTCGCGTACGATTGCTTCGGCCCGCGTGATGTAAGCGGCGCGGTCGCTCTCGGAAATCTCCTGAATTTGCGGCAGGCGGCGCACCAAGGTTTGCACCAGCACCGTCTGCGCGGGCGCCGTCGAGGCGAATGCGTTGAGCTGCTCAAGCGCGCGGTCGATGGCGAAATCTGGCGGGATGACGCCAAGACCTGCGTCTTCGGCAATGATTGCGGACTCCTGATCGAGCACGCGGTCGTATTCGCTGAGGCGCGCGATGTAGGCGTCGGCTTCGTCGCGATTACGGAGCGGGTGCTGTTGATCGAGGAAATCCGGGCCGTCGGCATATGACCCCGTCAGCTGCGTGACGACGTACGGCGCGCCAGCGCCGCCCCCGACCTCAAAGCGCGAATTGGCGAGATTGTTCTCAAACGAGGTGGCCACGACATCGAGTGTCACCTGATCGCGTGCGGGCAGCGCGTTGCGATCAAGCGCGCGCAATTCGGTCAGCGCGTTCTGGATGATGGCACGGTAGCGCCGATTGCCCTCTTTCGAGGAGTCGCCGAGCTTGTCGATATAGCGATAGCCCGCGCGCT
>DASPMA010000330.1:0-8907 GCA_035627335.1 Binatia bacterium | reverse complement strand
GCCCAGGCCGCGGCGTCCATCTTGCGTCGCTCGGTGCAGCCTTGAAGGTGAGCGACGAGACCGCCAAGATGCTGCGCCAAGCGCTACGCAGGAGATCTCGCGCAGAGCTGAAGCACGTGTTCACCGCGATCCGCGCGCACGAGGACCGCGCCCTCTTCACGGCGCTCGCGCCAGCAAAGAAGCGCGCCGCCAAACGCAAGGCCGATCCGCTCGTGCGCGATCTCGAACAGACGCTGAAACCGATCCTCGCGCCCGCGGCTGAGAAGGCGGACCTGCTCGTCGAGCACTTGGCTAAGAAGCACCGCCGCAAATTCGGCATCGCGCCGAAAGGCTTGGCCGACGCGGCACGCCAGCTACGCGCCAAAAAGCTTTCGGACGATCAGATCCGCGCCGGCGCCAAAGGGCTGGTGGCGCGCCTGGCCAAGCTCTACGGCGGCGGCGAAAGCGTCGTGTAACCCCAAGGTAGGTCTGGACGAACCTGTGGGTCCTCCCCAGGATTCCAAACATGACCCGATCTGCCCTAGGTTTCGACCTCACGCCCCCTAACGCCGAAGAACGCGCACGCCTCGAAGCGACGCTGAGCGCCGAAGAGCGCGACGTGCTGCTGCACCATGGCACCGAAGCGCCGTTTTGCGGCGGCCTGCTGAATCAGAAGCAGTCCGGTTTCTATTGTTGCCGCCTCTGCGGTCTGCCGCTCTTCGGCTGGGGCGCAAAGTTTGAAAGCGGCACCGGCTGGCCCAGCTTCACCGCGCCGATCGACCCCAAGCACGTGCTGGGCATCGAAGACAATTCCTACGGCATGCGCCGTATCGAGACGCGGTGTGCGCGTTGCGACAGCCACCAGGGCCACGTCTTCCCCGATGGACCGCGCCCCAGCGGGCTACGCTATTGCATCAATTCGGTGTCGCTCGCCTTCGTTCCGAAAGGTGAGCCGTTGCCCGATCCGCTAGGGCGCGGCGATCGATTTCAGGAATAGAGCTTGGCGCTACGTAGTTGCTCGATCAGCCGATCGAGGTCTCGGCGCATGGAGCGGACGATAACGTCGTCGGCTTCGCCGTCGCGAAACGTTGAGAAGGCCCTCGACATCACCTTGCCGACGAGAAGGCTGGCTTCGTTGGTGTCGTTCGTAAACTCGCGCGCCTTTTCGGCGAGCTCGCTCTGACGAGACAATATAGCCGTCACAGATTGCGCCAAAGGCGCCTCCCTCTGTTACGGCCGATCAGCTCCCCCGATCCGAACGGCGTGGAAGAACGACCATAACAGAGATTTCCCCAGATCGGAGAGGAAACTGGTCGTTCTCTCAACATTTTTAGTCCCGCGGCGGAAATGCGCCCGTTTGCAAGCGTTTGTTAAGCCCAAGCGCGCGCAATGCGCCTCATATCTTGACGTGGTGACAGGTTCAGCGACGATGGCGCCAGCGTGACGAAGCCGTTTCCGACCAAGAACCTCAGGTTCTTCCTGACCGCTCCCTCGCCGTGCCCCTATTTGCCGGGCAAGCGAGAAAGGAAAGTGTTTACCGGTTTGGACGGGCTCGATGCGGAAAACCTGCATGATGTGCTGACGCATGCGGGGTTCCGACGCTCTCAGAACATCGCTTACCGCCCGTCATGCGACGCCTGCGAAGCGTGCGTCTCGGCGCGCGTGCCGGCAGAACGTTTCGAGTTCACGCGCCGCTGGCGCAAGATCATGGCGAAGAACGCCGATCTCGCGCGCAGCTTGCGCCGCGCCGAAGCCAGTGAGGAGCAATTTTGGCTCCTGCGGCGCTACCTGAACTCGCGTCACACCCATGGCGGCATGGCCGACATGAGCATGAGCGATTATGCGGCGATGGTGGAAGAGACAGCCGTGCGCACGCACGTTGTTGAATACCGGCATACAGGCGGGGAGAAGAAGGGCGAACTCGCCGCGGCCGCCTTGGTCGATGTACTCGGCGATGGGTTGAGCCTGGTTTACTCGTTCTTCGATCCCGATGAGGGCAAACGCAGCCTCGGCATCTACACGATCCTCGATCATATCCAACAGGCGCGCGCAGCCGGCTATGCGCACGTTTATCTGGGCTATTGGATCCCGGGCTCCGAGAAGATGGACTACAAAGCCGCCTTCCGCCCGCTGGAGCTGCTGCTAGGCGGCGAGTGGCGCCCCTACGAACCCGTTCAGTTCTGAGGCGCCGCCTGCTGCTGCACGAAGGCGCACTGCTTGGATTGGCCAAGTTCGTAGAGCCGCTGACCGCGCATCATCTGCGGCATGATGGTTTGCATTCGTTGTCCCATTTCCATCATCTGCGCCATGTTCTGCTCGGCTTGACGCTGCTGTTGCGCAGCCATCATCTGTTGCTGCGCCATCTGCGCGTAGCCGAACCCGGGTATGAATGAACCGACGATGCCCATGAACATGCTCGTCGCCATCTGCGCGCGCATCTGTCCCTGGGCGGCGTTCATCTGATCCAACTGGCCTTGCGCCCAGGCGCCATTCTGCGCCACCACCGACTGCACGGCAGGATCTTGCATACTGGCGACCATCTCGGATTCAAGCTGCTCGCAGGTCAATTGATCGTCCCCAGGCCGAACAGCGGCCGCTTGAGCCTCGGCCATGGACTGCTCCATCTCAGCGGCCATAGCCTCGTAGTCCTGCGCGGCAGCCGGCGTCATCGCCAAAGCCGCCGTGATCGCGATCATTGAAACGAACGTGCGCATGCGGAACCCTCCCTAAGGGTGCGCGGAGTATCCGCCTCCGCGCGAGCGCCCGCAAGCGGGCGCGATTCCGTATATGGTGCGACCGGCAACTGACTCGCGTGACGGAGGGCACATGGACAAACCGTTGAAGCCACTCTGGCGCGCCGCCGAAATCGCCCCGGCTCTGCGGCCTTTTACGCAGAAGTTGAACCCCAATTCACTGTTCCGCGCCGCCGGCCTTTCGCGGCTCGCGGGTATGAGCCGCGCGCATGTGAGCTTCGTACGCCTGCCGCCGGGCAAGGACAGCTTTGCGTATCACGCGCACATGCTGGAGGAGGAATGGATCTACATCCTCTCCGGGCGCGCGATCGCGGAGATCGACGGCAAATCGCACGAGGTGGGCCCGGGCGACTTCATGGGGTTTGCCACGCCATCCGTGCCGCACGTGTTGCGCAACACGTTCGAGGAGGAGTGCACATATCTGATGGGCGGCGAGGACAAGCCGATCGACGTCGTTTCCTATCCCGAGCACGACAAGCGCTATCTGCTGATGCAGACCGAAAGCGGCACGGAGTTCTACGAACTGGGCGAACCGATCAAGCCGTTCGGCAAGGCCGAGTAGCTACCAGAGCACGATCCCTTCACGGGTGCGGGCGCCATCTGGAGCGGCGTATTTGAAGCGCGCGCAGAGCCGGCTTTCGGTGGCCTCTGGACCAGGCGGTTCGTCGCCGGCAAATACGAGCACGATCAGATACGAAGACCGCTCTTCGTTGGCGATCGCCACATAGGCCGGCGGATCGTTTCCGCATAATCCCTGGGCGCCGCCGGTCAGCGTCTGTTCGGTGATGCGTCGCAGCTCGATGGGCAGTTCGCCCGAACTCACCAGCACCGCTGCGTAGCTGTCGCCGTCGCGCGCGATCCGCTCGTGCGCTGAGCGCGGATTGAGCGAGCGCGTGTAGAGCACCACGCCCCGGTCGAAGATGAGCCCGCCGCGTTCAATGGACAGATTGCCGGTGACTTCCCGCGCGGTCTCCGAAGCAGCGCGGAACTCGCCAACGATCGTGGCGGGCACTGACGCCTCGGCTTCGCCTTGCGCACCTTGGTCGCACGACGCAAGGGCGGCGCAGAAAGCGGCGGCGAGCAAGATGCGCATAGGCCGTGAACCTAATCCCCTTCGCCCCTGGCCGCGACGACCTCCGTCGCATTTCGCGCGCCTCTGGTCGTGATTACAGGTGTGAACGGGTCAAGCCGGAGCAAGCGCTTCTTCGTTCCGCGTGGCCAGCAATCGGCCCAGGTTCGCGACTGCGCCAGGTGTCGCCGCGCGGATGCGCGCGCGTGCGGCGTTTTGTTCGGCGGTGAGTTCTTCCTTCGAGTGCATCAGACCGCGCGTTGAGTTGAGACGCGATCGCGCGAGCCATTGCACGATCACGGGCTCCTGCATCCAAGCGAAACTGTTGACCGTGCTCTGCAGCGACATGGAGAGCCACTCGACAGCGCGCTCCGGGCTCGGCACCACGGCGCAGAGCTGGTTTTTCTTCGTCTCGTCTTCAAAATGCGCTTCGACGAGCGCTATGAGCGCGGCGCAAAAGGTCGGCTGACACATGCGGACGAATTGTAGCGTGATGCACTCGCCCTGGAAAATGGGCTTGATGGGCTTGGGCGCAACGGCCTTTGCGGTGCAATCGACGTGAAAGGCCTCGGCGCTTGTGCCGATTTCGCCGTCGGCGAGGACGATCCGGTCCGGCTCGATACCGCGCACGCGGCCGAGGCGGACGACGTTCTTGATGCGGCGCACTTGATTGAGCTCGGCGCCGGTGATCGTGGCGCAGCGATAGGCGGTGGGAACCACGTCGCGATCGACGCGCATCAGCACGCCGGCTTGTTCGAGCCGAAGGAGGATTTCGTCCGCGGCCTGCGCCGACGCCGCGATCTCCATTTGCGCAGCCATACCTTCGAGCTGTTCACTGAGCAGATGTTCCGCGGGCTGGTAGTGGGCGCGGTTATAGAGCCACATGTCTTGCGGCTTGATCCAGGTGATCGCGTCCGGATCGACGCTGCGTTCGAGAAGATGGATGCAGGCGTCCATGCCGGTCTTGCCGGCGCCGATGACGACGTAGTGCTGCGCCTCCGTGCGTGAGAGCGCATTGACGGGGCCGTGGCGAACGCCGTCCGCAACTTGATAGGACGGCGTATGACGAGACGGGATCTCGCCGGCGACATAGGTTGAGTCGACAATCTTGCGCGCGCGCACCTGGGTGACTTTCCCGTTGCGCGTGACGGTGCGTTCTTCGAAATCGTAGCGGCTTGAGGGGAAGTAACTGACACGGCCGGTGGCCAGGAGCACGCGGCGCATCACGTTGTCGTAGTAGGCGCGGATCTCGGCGGCGCTGGCGAGTTCGCAGTGGCCGGCGTTGAAACCAGACGTATCGACACGGCCGGCGCCGAGGGGCGTGGAGTTCACGCCGTAGAGCGCGGCGGGTTGGTGCGTGCGGACGAAATCGTAGGCGTCGACCCAATGGCCGCCGGGCTCGGCGCGCTCGTCGACGATGATCATCGTCGCGGTGGGGTTTTCACTGAGGAGCGTATCCGCGAAGGCCAGCCCGCCCGCGCCGGCGCCAACGATCAGATAGTCTGCTTCGAGCATGGTCATGGGACCCTATTTAGCTGTTCTTCCTCAGCGCGCCTTGCGCGAGCGTCCGGCGGTTTTGCCGGAGCGTGCGGAAACGCCGCCGTCGAATGCTTCGGCGAGATCACTCTCCTCACGCGAGAGCGGGAGGCGGGGCGCGCGGTACGCGCCGGGTTAGTGCCGTTGGGATGCGCCGCCTGTCGCCAGACAGCGCCGCGCGTCGCGCGCGCCCCGTATCGATCGTTTTTTCCCGGATGCGGCTACAGGATTTTCAACGATGCCGTACGGTCCGGGCTGCTCCCGCATACATGAGCATGCGCTCGCAAGTGCCGGCCTGGCTTAGATCCACGCCGCATGACCGGTTCTCGTGCGCAGGACAGTCCGACCCATCCTGGACCTCGCGGTTTGCATCCCCAGCGAGCAGATTTTCAGTCACCCTTCGCGATAGGCTTCGGGTGACGCCACACCGACCGACGCTCTGACATTTCCAAGGTTCGGAGCTCTTCGAAATCCTCCCGTGTCCGAGCGGAAGGCAGTGTAACGGCGTTTAAACTCGGTCGGATTGTTTTGTGCGATGTTGTTTGGATTCAGGGCATTGAGCCGGAAAAGGCATGGATTGAATATGTCTTTATCCTCCTAACTCCTCTCGTGGCCATTGCTAGTCGTCCCTCTCCCGCATTTGCGGGACAGGTGAGGTGAGGGTGCGGCGCGGAATCTCCAAGCGTAGCGACGCAAAGTGTGCAAACGCTTGGGCCAGCCCCTCACCCCACCTCGTCCGCCCTGCGGGAGAGGATTCTAGGACCTATGGACATGGATCGGGATGGGCGGTCTGGATCGCGTTGACGCGCGTTTCTATTTCTTCGGTCCAGTCGGTCTCGAACGCGGCGAGATCTTCTTCCAGTTGGCGGACATTGCTGGCGCCAATGATGGTGGATGTGGTCCAGGGGCGCGTGTCGGCAAATTTGAGCGCGAGCTGCACCGGCGTGACGTCTAAATCTTTTGCGAGCGCGACGTAGGCGGCGAGCGCGGTTTCCGCGCCGGGGCCCTCATAGCGCTGCATGCGATTGTAGAGCGTCTTGCGCGCCCCGGGGGAGCACGCCGCCGAGATATTTGCCGGTGAGGCAGCCCTGCGCGAGCGGCGAGTACGCGAGGAGCCCAACCTTCTCGCGCAGCGCGATCTCGGCGAGGCCGCCGGTTTCGAAGCGGCGGTTGACGAGATTGTACGCGTTCTGGATCGAGGCGATGCGCGGCCAGCCGTGCTTCTCCGCAGCCGTGAGATAGCGCATCACGCCCCACGGACTTTCGTTGGAGACGCCGATCGCGCGGATCGTGCCCTTCTCGACGTGGCGCGCCAGCGCTTCGAGCGTTTCCTCGAACGCAACGAAGCCTTCCTTGTAGTCGCGATAATATTGAAAGCCGAAGCCGCGATAGAGCCGATCCGGCCAATGCGTTTGATAGAGATCGATGTAATCGGTTCCGAGGCGCTTGAGGCTTTGCTCGAGCGCGTAGTCGATCTGTTTGCTCGTGAGCCGCACCTGGCCGCCGTCGCGGTGCGGCTCGGGCCTTATCCACAACATGTCGCGTGTGCGACCCGCGACTTTCGAGGCGAGCACGACTTTGTCGCGGGCGCCGCTGCGCTTCAGCCAGCGGCCGATCACGCGCTCGGTCTCCCCTTGCGTCTCCGCTTTCGGCGGGCTGGCGTACATTTCGGCCGTGTCGAAGAAAATGACGCCGCGCTCGAGCGCGAGATCCATCTGCGCGAATGCATCGGATTCCGGCGTCTGATCTCCGAACGTCATGGTGCCGAGGCAAATCGCCGACACCTTGACGCCGCTTGAACCCAGCTCCCGAACCCGCGCCATCTCGCCCTCTTCAGAGCTGAAATAGAAACGCGAATGCGCTTGCGCGACAGGTCAAAAACGCGCGCCAAACTCATCGGCACATTTCGTTGCCGATTTGTTCGTTCACACATCACCATTTGCTGAAACGTCTCGGACGCCGGCCGAAGAGATTATGCCCGCTTCTCTGCAGCACCATTGCTGCGCGGTCTTTTTCGTCGGACGGGAAGACGATCGATGCGCGCGCCGTGGCCCAGGTGTTGTGTGCTGCTTGAGCTAATCGCGAGCGGGAACCGGCGGCAGGCGCCGATGTCTTCCGACACCGTGAATCAAACTCCCAACGCGCATGCGCGTCAAGCTAGGAACCTCATTTGTGAACTCAATTACATCGCAGCGTAGTGCGCGTTATGGCGATGGCGGTGTTGCGCTCGCATCTGCGCCCGGCAGCGATCTGATGTACGCCGCAACAGCGCGCGCATCTTCTTCATTCAAACGATAAGGCGGCATCGGCGGACGCGGATGCGATCCATCAGGACGAACGCCTGTCTGCAAGAACGAGATGAATTGTTCTTCCGTGAAGTTCGCAGGACCGCCAGCGAGCGGCGGCGCGATGGTTGCGAAAACTTCCGGCGGCCCGCCCGGCGGTATGTGTCCGCCTTGTAGCTTGCGCATTTCATCCAGCGCCATGGTCTGATCGCGCGGCGTGTGGCAGTCGCCGCAGAGCACGACCCCGTTTACGAGATAGTCGCCGCGATCAATCAGGGCTTGGCCTGTAAGTTGCGCCGGCTCCGGCTGGGCGCACGCGCCAAGCATCAGCGCGCCGAGCGCTGCGATTGCAACCATACGCATAAGGAACCTCCCCCGCTCCGTCGTGTAGGCGCGGCTACTTTGCTCAGGAGTTCATGCTCGTCAAGCGCGAACGAATGGGTACGCGCCGCGTTGCATCTGCGAAGGAGCAAGCCATGGCATCGCGTAAGAAGGACGGCGACGCGCGCAAAGACAAACGCGCCGATGCGGAATTGGAGACACGTGACCGCAAATCAGAGCCGCTCGCAGCGCAAAAAGGACGGCAAAGCGAATTTGCCGTAAGCCGCGGCGGGATGAACCAGGAAAGCCGTCAGCACAACAAGCCGCGACCCGACGCCGATCGCTAGAGCTTGTCCAAGGGCAGCTTGAGATAGCGCACGCCGTTGCTTTCCGGCGCCGGCATTTCTCCGGCGCGCATGTTAACCTGTATGGCCGGCAAAATGAGCGCGGGCGCGCTCAGAGTTTGATCGCGTGCTTCACGCATGGCGACGAAGGCGCCTTCACTCATTTCTTTCAAGTGAATGTTCTTGGCGCGCTGTTCACCGATCGTGGTCTCCCACAAGAAGCAGTCGCGGCCCGGCGCCTTGTAGTCGTGACAGAGGAAGACGCGCGTCGCGTCTGGCAGCGCCAACAACTTCTGGATCGAGCGATAGAGCGTGCGGGCGTCCCCGCCGGGGAAGTCCGCGCGCGCGGTGCCGTAGTCCGGCATGAACATGGTGTCGCCGACAAACACCGCATCTCCGATCAGATAACTGACGCAAGCAGGCGTATGTCCCGGCGTATGCAGAACTTCGATCTTGAGTTCGCCGAGCGCAAGCGTCTCGCCTTCGGACACGAGTTTGTCGAAGGGGCGGCCGTCCGGCGTGAGGTCCGTGAGGTTGTAGATTTCCTTGAACGTTTTCTGCACCGTGCGGACATGTTCGCCGATCACCACCGGCGCTCGGGTCGCCCGCTTCAGGAAAGG
>DASPMA010000329.1:0-3365 GCA_035627335.1 Binatia bacterium | reverse complement strand
GCAAGATATCCAAGACGGGCATCCGCTTCCGCGACAACGGCCAGCTGATGAACATCTGCCAGCGCATCGTCAGCCAAGTCGGCCGGCGTGTCGATGAGAGCTCGCCCATCTGCGACGCGCGCTTGCCAGACGGGTCTCGCGTGAACGTCATCGTGCCGCCGCTGGCGATCGACGGCCCGACGCTGACCATCCGGAAATTCCGCAAGGACAAGCTGAAGCTGTCCAACCTCGTCGAATACGGTTCGATCTCGCCAGCGGGCGCGAAGATTCTGCAGATCATTGGCGCGTGCCGATGCAACGTGCTGATCTCCGGCGGTACGGGCTCCGGCAAGACGACCCTCCTGAACACGCTGACGGCGTTCATCGATCCAACCGAGCGCGTCATCACCTGCGAAGACGCCGCCGAACTGCAGTTGCAACAGCCGCACGTGGTGCGCCTGGAAACCCGGCCGCCGAACCTCGAAGGCAGTGGCCAGGTCACCATGCGTGATCTCGTCAAGAACTGTCTGCGTATGCGTCCCGAGCGGATCATCGTCGGCGAAGTCCGCGGCAGCGAGGCGTTCGACTTGCTGCAGGCCATGAACACGGGCCACGACGGCTCGATGGGAACGCTGCACGCCAACACGCCGCGCGAAGCCCTCTCCCGTCTTGAATCGATGATCACAATGGGCGGCTTCTCGCTGCCGGCGAAAACCATTCGCGAAATCATCGTCGCTGCCGTCGACGTCGTCATCCAGGCGGCGCGCTTGCGCGACGGCTCGCGCCGCATCACCCAGATCACAGAAGTGCTGGGCCTCGAAGGCGACACCATCATCACGCAAGATTTGCTCAATTACGAAATACAGGGCGAGGATCAGAACGGCCGTATTATGGGCCGGCACCGCGGCACAGGCGTCGGCCGCCCGCGCTTCTGGGAGCGCGCACGCTATTTCGGCCTTGAAAAAGAACTCGCCCAAGCGCTCGACGAAGCGGAGCAGGTCTGATGGATGCCTCGCTTCTCGTGGCCGTGCTCGCGTTTGTCGCGATCGGCGGCGCGGGCTTCGCGTTCAGCGGAGGCGGACAGCCGGCGACGGCGAACAAGCGCGTCAAGGCAGTCGCCGGATCGACCAAGGTCGATCGGCGCAAGCAGGCCGTCGACATGGCGGCGTTGAAACGCAAGCAATCGACGCAGGAAGCGCTGCGCGAACTTTCGGCCAATGAAAAGAAGTCCCGCCAGCGCCGCCTTTCGGTGAAAGGCCTGATCGCGCAGGCGGGCATCAACATCTCACCCACCGTATTCTGGGCTATGTCGGGCGGCGCCGGCGCCGTGCTTGCGCTCGCGGGCCTGCTCATTCAAGGGCCGATCGGCGCGGCGATGGGCTTCTTCATCGGCATGTTCGGCTTGCCGCGCTGGTTCTTGCACGTTCTTGTCGGCGGCCGGCAAAAGAAATTCTCGAACCAGCTGGCCGACGGCATCGACGTAATCGTGCGCGGCGTGAAGTCAGGTTTGCCGCTGAACCAGTGCTTGCGCATCATCGCGGCGGAAAGCCCCGATCCGCTGCGCAGCGAGTTTCAGGCGCTTTGCGATTCCCAGGCCATGGGCGTGCCGCTCGATCAAGGCATGCAGCGCATGTACGAC
Organism: Binatia bacterium; assembly: GCA_035627335.1. Lineage (GTDB taxonomy): Bacteria > Pseudomonadota > Alphaproteobacteria > Caulobacterales > Aquidulcibacteraceae > Vitreimonas. Next base: position 1,747 of record DASPMA010000329.1, on the reverse strand, counting down.
CACATGCCCCTGCCCGAGGTGAACTTCTTCTCGATCGTGCTGGTCATTCAGCAGAAGACGGGCGGCAATTTGTCCGAATCGCTCGGCAACCTCTCGGCCGTGCTGCGCGCGCGCAAACTGATGAAGGAGAAAGTGAAGGCGCTCTCGGCGGAAGCCAAAGCCTCGGCCATGATTATCGGCGCGCTGCCGGTGATCGTGATGACGATGGTCTATTTCACACGCCCGCAATACATCTCGATCCTGTGGACCGATCCTGCGGGCCACCTCGTTCTACTTGGCGCCGCGGTGATGATGTCGATGGGCATCTTCATCATGCACAAGATGGTCAACTTCAAGTTCTGAGGCGGGCGTGGATATCGTCGACACACTCACCGACCCTATCAACGTCGCCGGCGCGCTCGCCGCAATGGCGTGCTTCGCCACGATCGTGACGCTGGCCGCGCCGAGTCTTGCGGAAAACAAGCTGGGATCGCGGCTGAAGGAAGTCGCCAAGAAGCGCGAAGAGCTGCGCAAGAAGAGCCGCGCCGACCTGGCCAAAGGCGTGGGCAGCCTACAGCACAAAAACGCCAACAGCTTCGCGAAAAACCTCGTCGACAAGCTCAACCTGCAAAAGGCGCTGGCGGACGACACGCTGACCGAGAAACTGGTGCGCGCGGGCCTGCGCGGCAACGCCGCGCAGACAATGTTCTATTTCTACCGCGCTGCGCTGCCGATCGGCTTCGGAATAGCGGCCATCATCTATGTGCTGTTTTTCGGCGCACATCATCCGATGCACCTCAAGCTGGCGATCGTCGTTGGCGGCATCGCGGCCGGCTTTTATGCGCCGAACATGTACCTCCAGAACCTCGCCGATAAGCGGCGCACCAAGATCATGGAGGCGTTCCCGGACAGTCTCGACATGCTGCTGATCTGCGTCGAGAGCGGCATGTCCATCGAAATGGGGCTGCAGCGCGTCGGCCAGGAGATTGCGCCGGCGTCGGTGGAGCTGGCCGAAGAATTCGCGCTGACCACGGCGGAGCTTTCGTATCTGCCTGAGCGGCGCATGGCCTACGAAAATCTTGCGCGCCGTACCAACCATCCGGGCGTGAAGGCGGTGGCGATGGCGCTGACGCAGGCCGAAAAGTACGGCACGCCCGTCGGCCAGGCGCTGCGGGTGATGGCCAAGGAAAACCGCGAGCTGCGACTGTCGGAAGCGGAAAAGAAGGCGGCGTCCCTGCCCCCGAAGCTCACCGTGCCCATGATCGTGTTCTTCCTGCCGGTGCTGTTCGCGGTGATCATCGGCCCGGCGCTGATCCAAGTCAGCCACATGATGGAAGGCCGCTAGACCCAACTCGTCGAAATCTGGAGCGACCGCCCGGACGCCGCGCGCCGTTCAACCTTCGCGTCCCCGCACCGCATCCCAGCGGCGCGGGTCAGAGAGCAAGCTGCGCAAGTAGCGCATGTTTTCCGCCGCTTGCGCCGGCGGCAGATCCACGCGCTCGATCTGCTCGGCTTCGTCGAAGCGTCCCTGCAGCGCGAGTGCGATGGCGAGGTTCTGACGCGCCTCCGGCGGTGCGCCGCGCTGGTCGGCGGCTTGGCGCAAATAGCGTTCAGCGTCCGCCGGCTCGCCGGCCATGATGTGCGAGACGCCGAGGTTCGTGAGAATGGCGGCATTAGTTGGCGCGAGCGCAAGAGCTTCCTGGTAGGCCCGGCGCGCTTCGGCAAAACGGCCGAGCTGATCGAGCGCCGCGCCCAGGGCCGAACGCAC
>DASPMA010000328.1:0-3375 GCA_035627335.1 Binatia bacterium | reverse complement strand
CGGCGTACCCGACTTCGTCGCCGCACTGAAAGCTGCCAAAATCAAGACACTGATCGACGTGCGGGAGGTCGCCAATTCGCGCCGCGCCGGCTTCTCCAAGAAAGCGCTCGCCGCCAGCCTCGATGAAGCCGGCATCGCGTACTTCCACATGAAGCCGCTAGGCACGCCGAAAGCCGGCCGCGAAGCCGCCCGCAAGGGCGACACGAAGACCATGCGTCGCATCTTCGAAGCGAAGATGGCCGAACCCGAGAGCCAGTTGTCCCTCGCCGAAACCGCCGACATCGCCGGAAAAGGCCGCACCTGTCTCATGTGCCTGGAACACGATTGGCGCGTGTGCCACCGCACGATCGTCGCTGCGCACCTCAGACAGGATTTTGGGTTCGAGCCGGTAAACCTGTCGCCCGAACAGTCTCAATAAGCGCAATCGCCAAGAGGGCGGTCCAGTAGGCGGCGAATGCGGCGGAGAACATGCGGGGGCTGATGGCGCCCATATACGCCAGCGTCACCAGCGGAAACGGTACAAGAGCCAGCACGCCTAGAATCCAGCGCTTTCTTTCCAATGTGAGACACAGACTTGTAACGGCCACGCCATTCAGCGCCAGCGCGGCGTATTTAAGCCAGTGCCATGGCGAGATCGGCAGATGGTCTTCCGCGTTGCTTATGTCCGCGGTGAGCTGAAGCTGCTTCCATGTTTCGATCGCGTCCGTCGCCGCGCCCATCAGCGCGAAGACAATGGCGATGTGCGTCCAGCGATTGCGCGAGCCGCCAAGCATGATCGCGGCGGCTGAGAGGAAGAGCGCATACGCCGGAATGAACGCCCAGAGGTCGATCTGGTTGAGCGCGTCCATGGCCGCTACGCGCCCTTCGTCGACCGGATAGCCGAACACCAGCACGATGTCTTGCATCGTCTCGGCGCGTTGAAACGCGCTTACGGCGGGCGCAACCTCGTTGGAAGCATAGACCGCGCGCACAGCCGGCTGTCCGCCCAGCCAGAGAAACGCAATCAGCGTTGCAATGCCCAGCGCCAGCGTGAGCAGCGGCAGCGTGCGCTTGCTCACGCCGGATTTTGCCGCGTCTGAAATTGGCCGTAAGGCCGGAAGCGCCAGATGTAGCTCGGCACTACCGCTTCAATGCTCTCGAGTTGGGTGACGCCGAGATCCTGGATAGCGCCCGCGGAGGGATCGGCGCCCACCACATTATCGCGCTTCAGCAGGATCACTTGGTCGCCAGTGAGCGGCGGATCGGCGAACGCGCCGACTGCCCAACTCGCAAGCAGGCCAAGCGGATAGGCAAAGAAGAACGGCAGCGGCAGAAGCGGGGTCCGCCGCTCCGTCTCGCGCACGACAAACTGCATCAGTTCCTTGAACGAATAGACGCTCGGTCCTCCGAGTTCGTAGACGCGTCCGCGCGCATCGTCCCGCGCCAGCGCAGCGCACACGGCGTCCGCGACATCGCCGACGAATACCGGCTGAAACTTGGTCTTGCCGCCGCCGATCAGGGGAATCGTGCCAGCCAATCCGTCCAGCCAAGGATTGCGCGCCATTTGTCCGAACCGGTTGAAGAAGTGATCGCCTGGCCCGAACACGATCGATGGGCGGACAATCGTTGCGGCCGGCGCCGCCTCCAGCACCGCGCGCTCGCCGGCGTACTTGCTTCGCGCATAGCGCGCGCCCGTCGGCGCCGCGCCCAATGCAGAAAAATGAACAACACGAGAAATACCGCGCTTGGTCGCCGCATCCGCGATCGCGCCCGCGGCCTCAACATGTAGCGTGTTAAACCGTTGCGTTCCGCGCTCGTGCAGCACCGCCACCAAATTCACAACAGCCTGAGCGCCGTCGAGCGCAGCGTCGATCGAGTCCGGAAACCTCACATTCGCTTGAACGAGCTGCACCTGCCCCACATCGCCCAGCACTCGAAGCGTATGGCCAAGGTGCGGCCTGCGCATGGCGACGCGCACGCGCGCGCCGCGTTTCGCCAGCGCGCGTACAACGTGCGTGCCGATAAAACCGGAACCGCCGAAAACCACGACAAGCTGATCGCGCATGAATTGCTCCGTCAGCGCCGATTCAGGGTGGATGCGCGATAGTCATCCTCGACGCTCGAGAGGTGTCAGTATGTGTCGCGTATGAAGGAGCGGACACATTTTGGCAACTCCACGAACGTCGGCTCGGCGCGACAGCTTGGCTCATGTTCCACAGGAACGATGCCGAAAACGCCGGGTTGGTTCTGTCAACGAATGGCCCGGGACGGCCCAAAAAGAGATTGAGGAAGGACTATGAAAAAGCTTCTCGCAGCCGCCGCCGCGGTAAGCATGCTTGCCGTTGCGGCCCCAGCGTCGGCTCAGTGGCGCGATTACGATCGCGGTCGCGATTATCGCAGCGATCGGTATGACCGCGACTTCAATATCAACGCACAGCAACGCCGGCTTGAGCAGCGCATTTACGCCGGTCAACGCAGCGGCCGACTCTCGTACCGCGAGGCAAGCCGCATGCGCGCCGAATTCGGCCACATCGTTCGCCTGGAAGCGCGCTATCGCCACAACGGCCTCACCCGTTGGGAGCGCGCGGACCTGAACCGCAGGCTCGATCGTTTGGATACGCTGCTCACCGCTGAGCTGCGCGACCGCAACAACTACCGCGGCTAATCCCTCCCCCCGTAGCCGCGGACCCCAGAAGCCGTCGGCGCCGAGAGCGCCGGCGGCTTCGCCTTACCAGCGCCGCTGTTCGCGTTTAAGGGCGCGTCTGCATGGGACATCTCGAAACGATTCATTTGCGCGAAACCGAGCGCATGATCGCGCCAGACGCGCGGGTGCTCGACGTAAGGTTCACGGAAGTTCGCGGCGAGCGCCGCACCTTTTGGGGCCGCGCAAAAGCAGTGCTGCAAGCGATGGTCTGGGCGGCGGCGATCGGCTTTTTGATCCCGCCGGCGTGGGTGTTGCTCCAAGTCGTTGCCGCAACGGTTCTTAGCTTCTAGCCAGACGGGCGCCGTCACGCACTCAGCCGCGCCAACTCTTCTTCGCTCATGTCTTCGTTGGAATAGACGTCCTGCACGTCGTCGAGATCATCGAGCGACGTGAGCAACTTCATCAGCGTCTCCGCCGCTTCGCCCTCGATCGGAATCGCGACATCGGTACGCCAGACGAACTTTGCCGAAGTCGCATCGCCGAACTTTTTCGCCAGTTCCTGCGACAGCCCGGCCAAAGCCGCCATCCCGCAGATGACGACATGCTGTCCGTCTTCGATGGCGCAATCTTCGGCGCCCGCCTCGATGGCCGCTTCAAGCATCGCATCTTCGCCCGCCGCCGAAAGCGGATAGCGGATTTCGCCGACACGCTTCCATGCGAACGACACCGAATTGCTTTCGCCCATATTCCCG
>DASPMA010000327.1:0-3041 GCA_035627335.1 Binatia bacterium | reverse complement strand
GGCTTCTCGTCGCGATTGATGGATTCCGTGCGCGAACAGCGCGGCCTTGTCTACGGCATCGGCACCGGCCCGTCGGTTCGCGACCATTCCGCGCTAATTCGCGGCTCGGCGCAGAGCGAGAACGGCGACGTCCGGGAGGCGATCGAGGTGGTGCGCGCCGAGATGGGCCGCTTGCATCGCGACGGCGCGACGCAAGCCGAAGTGAACGATGCGATCACCTACCTGACCGGCTCGTTCGCGCTGGACCTGGATTCCAACACCAAGATCGCGTCAGTGGTGCACGGCTATCAGGCCGCTGGGCGCGACATCGAATACATCAACCGGCGCAATGATCTCATTCGCGCGGTGACGCTGGACGACGTGAACCGTGTGATCCGGCGCCTGTTCAATCCGGATGCGTATACGTTCGTGGTTGTCGGCCAGCCCGAGGGGCTGGAGCAGGCCGCTCAACAGTAGCAACGCTACCTTCGTAGGCGCTGACCGCGCTCTCCGTCCCGCCAATTCTTCCGTCAACGCCGTAGTGAACCCTCTCCCGCATTTGCGGGAGAGGGCAGGGTGAGGGTGGAGCGCCGAGGGAGCGTGATTAGCTCATGCCATTCTCGGAGAACTCAGCGCCGCACCCTCACCTAACCTCTCCCGCAAATGCGGGAGAGGGACGACGCAGCCCGCGCGAGAAAATAGGAGGATAGAGCACCCTTCTATCCATGCGTTTTCCGACGCAACGCATTGAATTCAGCCGACATCGCGAAAATCAATCCGACCGAATTGAAGCGCCTGTACACTCGCCTTGCTCTGACACGGGAGGATTTCGAAGTGCACCGAACCTTGGAAAGGTCAGAGCATCGGCCGGCGCGGCAGGCGTCGCTTCGTCCTCCGAAGCTCGCAAAGCGAAGGAGGACGTTGAGAAAGCCGCGGACGCGAAATCTCGACCGGGCCTCGAAGAGAGGTACAACGAATTTCGGGTTCGTCAGGCGAAGCGAACGGCGCTTGCACTGCTTGCGGGGCGTGAAACCGCAAGGTCCAGGATCGATCGGTCGATCCTGACGCGCTGAACCGGCACATGGCCATAAGGAGCCAAGGCCCCTGCATGCAGCCCATGCAGGTGAGCCACAAACTCCTGGTCGCCAATCCGGGAATAACGGTCGAGATACGGGGCGCGTCCGACGCGCGCGTTGTTCGAGCGATCGAGCAGCGCATTCGGAACTACCCCGGCGCGTCCGACGCGCCCCGCCTCCCTTCGGGAGGATTCGAAGAAAACTCGCGACGGCGAGCGTACGCGCGCGTCCGAGAAGGCGCCTTAACGTGATGGTGACGCGCGAACTCAATGGGTGCACACTTGCGCAGAGGAAACGCGCGATGGCTGATCTGGAGACTTTTCGTGAAGAGACGCGGGACTGGCTGGAGACGAACTGTCCGGCTTCGATGCGCACGCCGCTGATGGGTGAGGACGAGATCGTCTGGGGCGGGCGGAATGCGAAATTTCCGAGCGAAGACGCCAAGCTCTGGCTTGAGCGCATGGGCGCCAAGGGCTGGACCGTGCCGACTTGGCCCAAGGAATATGGCGGCGGCGGGCTGAGCGCGGAGGAGAACCGCGTGCTGCAGTCGGAGCTGAAGCGGATTGGCGCGCGCCCGGCGCTGTTTTCATTCGGCATCTGGATGCTGGGGCCGGTGCTGCTGGAATACGCGAACGAAGAGCAGAAGAAAGAGCATCTGCCGAAGATCGCGCGCGGGGAAATCCGTTGGTGCCAAGGTTATTCCGAGCCGGGCGCCGGGAGCGATCTCGCCGGCTTGCAGACCAAGTGCGAAGACAAGGGCGATCACTGGCTGATCAATGGCCAGAAGGTCTGGACCTCGTACGCGAATTACGCCGATTGGTGCTTCTGCCTGGTGCGGACCGATACGAGCGTGAAGCACGAAGGCATTTCGTTCGTGCTGATCGATATGACGACAAAGGGTGTCGAGACGCGGCCGATCAAGCTGATCTCGGGCTCCTCGCCGTTCTGCGAGACCTTCTTCACCGACGTGAAGATTCCCAAGAGCGCAATGGTGGGGCGGCTGAATGGCGGTTGGGAGATCGCCAAGCGGCTGCTGCAATACGAGCGAACGAACATTTCAGGCTTCGGTTCGAACACGCGCGTCGATGTGGTTGATATCGCCAAGCAGCATGTCGGCTTGGAAGACGGCGTGCTGGCGGATCGCGACCTCCGGGCACGCATTGCCGCGCACAAAATGGCCGAGCGCGCTTACGCGCTGACGACGCAGCGCGCGCAGGAGGAGGCCAAGGCGGGCGGCAACGTCAGCCACATGGCGTCGATGTTCAAAGTCGCGGGCGCGAATCTGAATCAGGAGCGTTGCGAGCTGATGCTGGAGGCGGCGGGCAATCGCGGGCTGGGATGGTCCGGCGCGGGCTTTGCGCCGGATGAACTCGCGGTGACGCGCGGATGGCTGCGCTCGAAGGGCAATTCGATCGAGGGCGGCACGACCGAAATCAATCTCAATGTCGTCGCCAAGCGCGTGCTGGGTTTGAGGGACACGCAATGACGTTCACGCTCAATGACGACGCGCGCATGCTGAAGGAAACGGCGCGCGATTTCTTTCGCGAACAGGCGCCGGTGTCGCGGCTGCGCAAGCTGCGCGATGGAAAGGAGAACGGGCGCGACCCGGAGCTGTGGGCAGAGATGTCCGCGCTGGGCTTTGCCGGCGTGATCGTGCCGGAAGAATTTGGCGGCTCAGGGTTGGGCTATGTCGCGCTGGGCGCGGTGCTGGAGGAGGCGGGCCGGACGCTGGTTGCGTCGCCGATGCATTCCTCGGCGCTGGTTGGCGCGAGTGCGCTGATGTTGGCGGGCACGGAGGCGCAGAAGGCGGAGTGGCTGCCGAAGATTGCGTCGGGCGAGGTGATTGCGACGCTGGCTGTGGATGAGGGTTCGCATCATGCGCCGGTGAAATCCAAGCTGAAGGCGAGTGGCGGGAAGATCAGCGGCGAGAAGAAATACGTCGCCGATGGGCATGTCGCGGACGTGTTCATCGTAACGGGGCAGGAA
>DASPMA010000326.1:0-3693 GCA_035627335.1 Binatia bacterium | reverse complement strand
ACCTCGTGGCTCAGTCCATCCGCGGCCTCTCCGCCGAGAAGGCGGTGAACGAATTGCGCTTTTCGCAAAAGCGCATCGCGAAGGACGTGCTGAAATGCCTGAAGTCGGCGATCGACAACGCCGAGAACAATCACAGCCTGGACGTCGACAGTCTCGTCGTCGCCCAAGCGCATGTCGGCAAGAACATCACCATGAAGCGCATGCACACCCGCGCCCGCGGCCGTGGCGTTCGCATCGAGAAGATGTTCTCCCAGATTACCATCGTGCTGCGCGATACGTCGAAGCAGCCCGAAACCGCTGAGGCCGCATAATGGGTCAGAAAGTAAATCCGATCGGTCTGCGCCTTGGCGTAAACCGCACGTGGGACTCGCGTTGGTACGCCAACACGAAGGACTATGCGCGTCTGCTCCACGAAGACATCAAGATCCGCAAGTTCGTGCGCGAAAAGCTCAAGGCGGCCGGCATCTCGAAGATCATCATCGAGCGCCCGCTGAAGAAGTGCCGCGTGACGATCTTCACCGCCAAGCCTGGCGTCGTGATCGGCAAGAAGGGCACCGACATCGAGAAGCTCCGCAAAGACCTCGCCAAGATGGCGCCGGACGCGGAAGTGCATCTGAACCTCGTCGAAGTTCGCAAGCCGGAAACCGATTCCAACCTCGTCGCCGAGGGCGTAGCCCAACAGCTCGAGCGTCGCGTTGCATTCCGCCGCGCCATGAAGCGCGCGATGCAATCGGCCATGCGCCTCGGCGCGCAAGGCATCCGCATCAACGTGTCGGGCCGCCTGGGCGGGGCGGAAATCGCGCGCATGGAATGGTACCGCGAAGGCCGCGTGCCGCTGCATACGCTGCGCGCTGACGTCGACTACGGCTTTGCGGAAGCTGACACGGCGTATGGCAAGATCGGCGTGAAGGTGTGGATCTTCAAAGGCGAGATCCTCGAGCACGACCCGATGGCGCAAGATAAGCGCTCGCTGGAAACCGGCGAGAGCCGTGAGCGCCGTGACCGTGACGATCGCGGTCCCCCGCGCGGTCCGCGCGAAGATCGCCCGCCATCAGCGACCGACCGTCCGCGCCGCGGCCGTCGTCCGCCGCGTGGTGGTGAAGAAGCCGGTTCGGGCGAGGAAGGCTAACCCGTCATGATGCAGCCAAAGAAAACCAAGTTCCGGCGCGCCCATAAGGGCCGGATCCACGGCATGACCAAGGGCGGCGCCCAGCTCAACTTCGGTGAGTATGGTCTGAAGGCGCTCGAACCGAACCGCGTCAACGCGCGCGAGATCGAAGCAGCGCGCCGCGCGATCACGCGTGAAATGAAGCGCCAGGGCCGTGTTTGGATTCGCATCTTCCCGGATGTGCCGGTCTCGAAGAAGCCGATCGAAGTGCGCATGGGCTCCGGCAAGGGCGCGCCCGAATTCTGGGCCGCGCGCGTCGCGCCGGGCCGCATCATGTTCGAGATCGACGGCGTGCCGGAAGCTGTGGCGCGTGAATCGCTGCGCCTCGGCGCCGCGAAACTCTCGGTCCGCACCAAGATCGTCTCGCGGATGGAGGGCCTCTGATGAAAGCCGCCAACAACGACATCAAGGCGATCCGCGATCAGGATGCCGCCAGTCTGAAAGCTGAAATCGCCTCGCTGAAGAAGGAGCAGTTCAACCTGCGCTTCCAGCAAGCGACCGGCCAACTCGAAAAATCCTCGCGCATTCGCGAAGTCCGCCGCGCCATCGCGCGCGTGCAGACCGTGCTGCGTGAAAAGTCATCGAAAGCGAAAGTCTAAGCCCATGCCGCGCCGCGTGATGCAAGGAACAGTAGTCGCCGACAAAGCCGCGCAAGGCGGCAAGACGGTCGTCGTGCAGGTGGAGCGTACCTATCTCCACCCGCTGTTGAAGAAGACCGTCCGCCGTTCGGCGAAGTTCCACGCCCATGACGAACAGAACGCCTTCAAGACCGGCGAAAAGGTCGAAATCCAAGAGTGTCCGCCGAAATCCAAGCTGAAGCGCTGGGAAGTCGTCGGGCGCGTCGGAGCGTAAGCCATGATCCAGATGCAAACCAATCTGGACGTCGCCGACAACAGCGGCGCTAAGCGCGTGATGTGCATCAAGGTGCTGGGCGGCTCTAAGCGCCGTTACGCCACCGTGGGCGACGTCATCGTGGTTTCGGTGAAGGAAGCCATGCCGCGCGGCCGCGTGAAGAAGGGCGACGTGCGCAAGGCGATCGTCGTGCGCATCGCCAAGGACATCAAGCGCAAGGATGGCTCGACCATCCGCTTCGATTCCAACGCCGCGGTGCTCATCAACAACCAGGGCGAGCCGATCGGCACGCGCATCTTCGGACCGGTGCCGCGCGAGCTGCGCGCGAAGAACCAGATGAAGATCGTCTCGCTCGCGCCGGAGGTCCTCTAATGGTCGCCCGCATTCGCAAGGACGACACGGTCATCGTCATCGCCGGCAAGGACAAAGGCTCTTCGGGCCGCGTCCTCAAGGTAATGCCGAAGGAGGAACGTGTCGTCGTGGAAGGCGTGAACCTCGTGAAGCGCCACACCAAGCCGGACATCGCTCACCCGCAGGGCGGCGTCATTTCGAAGGAAGCCCCGCTGCATATCTCCAACGTGCAGCTGCGCGATCCCAAGACCGGCAAGCCCACGCGCGTCGGCTTCAAGGTGAACGACAAGGGCCGCAAGGTTCGCGTCGCCAAGGGTTCTGGAGTTGAGATCGATGTCTGAGACGCCTGCCGATAAGGGCGCGAAGGCCAAAGCCGCTGCGGCGGAAAAGAAGGCGAAGGCCGCGGCCGGCGCCGCCAAGCCGCGCGCCCCCAAGCCCGCCGATTACGTGCCGCGCATGAAGCAGCGCTACACGAAAGAGATCCGCGCGCGCCTCAAGGATCAGTTCAAGTACACCAACGACATGCAGATCCCGCGTTTGGAAAAGATCGTGATCAACATGGGCGTTGGCGAAGCCACGCAAGACGGCAAGAAGCTGACCTCCGCTATCGAAGCGCTGACGGCCATCTCCGGCCAGAAGCCGGTGGCGACCAAGGCGAAGAAGTCGATCGCCGCCTTCAAGCTGCGCGAAGGCATGAGCGTCGGCGCCAAGGTCACCCTTCGCAAGGATCAGATGTACGAATTTCTCGATCGTCTGGTCACCATCGCGCTGCCGCGCGTGAAGGACTTCCGCGGTCTGAATGGCCGCTCGTTCGATGGGCGCGGCAATTACGCGATGGGCATCAAGGAACACATCGTGTTCCCGGAAATCAATTACGACCAGATCGATCAGATTTGGGGCATGGACATTGTCGTCTGCACCACCGCGCGCAACGACGAAGAAGCCAAGGCCCTGCTGAAGGAGTTCGATTTCCCGTTCCGGAACTAACCCATCTCGCCCTCCCCGCACGCGGGGAGGGTGAGACAGAGGGTTCACCCCAGAACGCATCGGGAGAGAAGAGAAGTATGGCGAAGACAAGTTCAATCGAACGCAACAAGAAGCGCGAGCGCCTGGCGAAGCAATACGCCGCGCGCCGCGCCAAGCTGCGCGCCGCCGCGCTCAACGAAGCTCTTCCGCTGGAAGAGCGCTTCGCCGCGCGCCTGAAGCTTGCGCAGTTGCCGCGCAATTCATCGGCGACCCGCATCCGCAACCGCTGCGAGCTGACGGGCCGTCCGCGTGCGTTCTATCGGAAGCTGAAGCTCTCTCGTATCGCGCTGCGGGAC
>DASPMA010000325.1:0-2151 GCA_035627335.1 Binatia bacterium | reverse complement strand
TGAAGGAGGCGCGGCCGGGCGCGCCTTTGGTGATGCATGGCGGCGTGGCGAAGATGGGCGAGAGCGACGCGCAGTTGTGCCTGGACATGCGCCACGCCGACGGCGCGCCGGCGTCGTGCTTCACGCTCAGAGTCGCGCATGTGGATACGCGTGACTTCCGGCCATTTGCCTGGTCGGCGCGAACGCGCGTGGCGGGTAAGCGCTTGCACTGCGTGTTGCCGGCGCACGCGAAGACGCGGTCAATCGATCTGGCGCGTGCGCCGAGCGCTGATGTGTCGCTGCAGCGCGCCATCGACCTGGGGGCGGCTCGGATCGGCGCAACTATAGTGACGCCCGATCAATGCGATGTATTCGGGCGCCTGCGGGGCGAGCATTTTGTCGGGCGCGTTTCGGACTCCGTGCCGAACTTGCTGGCGCAATTCCGCCAGGACGCGGCCGCCAATGGCCAAGCGCCGGCGGGCGCGGTGGTGGAAGCGCGCTTCGTGTGGCGGCGCTTTCCGCGCGCGGGCGGTCTGATCGAAGTGCGTTCAGGCATCGCTGAAATCGGCGAGAAGACGCTGCGGCTGGTGCACTGGCTCTGCGATCCCGAGAGCGGCGGCGTGTGGGCCAGCATGGAAGCGGTGGCGCTGACGTTCGACACCGCCACGCGCAAAGCGATCGCGCCGCCGCCGGAGGCGCGCGCACGGCTGCAGAAGCACGTGATCGCGATGGCGGTGTGATCTCTTCGTTTCCCGGCCAAGCGCCGGGCTTGACCCGGCGCGCGAGCCGGGACCCAGGGTTCGTGCAAGCGCGAGCGAGATAGCGCTCGCCACAACGCTGGGTCCCGGCTCTTCGGCCCGCTTTCGCGGGGCATTCGGCCGAGAAGCGGAAATCCACAGGCCTGCCCCTTCTACCCCTTACGACGCACCTGAATCAGATCATGGTCCACGGCCGGGGCGGGTAACGTTTCTTAAAGCAGACTCGCGCCCCAATATCCCACGTATGGTGGCTCGATAGCCCCATAATCCCTATATCTAGGGGACGTTTCGGGACCGGACGGGAGAGAACGCGCATGGCTGGAGAGAACGGCAAGCTGCCAGGCCTGAGGACGCCATCGGTCGGCTACAAGCCGTTCCGGTATCCTTGGGCGTACGAGTTCTGGCGCCGCCAACAGCAGGTGCACTGGCTGCCGGAGGAAGTCCCGCTCGGCGAGGACGTGAAGGACTGGGCCTCCAAGCTCTCCGACCAAGAACGCAATCTGCTGACGCAGATCTTCCGCTTCTTCACCCAGTCCGACGTCGAAGTGAACGACAATTACATGGAGCGCTATGCGCGCGTGTTCAAACCGACCGAGATCAAGATGATGCTCGCGTCGTTCTCGAACATCGAAACCGTGCACATCGCCGCCTACGCGCTGCTGCTCGAAACCATCGGCATGCCGGACAGCGAATTCGCCGCCTTCTACGATTACCAGGCGATGCGCGACAAGCACGATTATATGGGCAAGTTTGGCGTCGAGACCGATGAAGACATTCTGCGCACGCTGGCGATGTTCGGCGCGTTCACCGAGGGGCTGCAGCTGTTTGCCTCATTCGCGATGCTGATGAACTTCCCGCGCTTCAACAAGATGAAGGGCATGGGCCAGATCATCACCTGGAGCGTGCGCGACGAAAGCTTGCACTGCGAAGGCATGATCAAGCTCTTCCATGCGTATGCGAAGGAAACCGGCGCGCTGACGGATCAGGTGAAGGCGGATATCGCCGAGTGCTGCCGAACAGTGGTGGGCATGGAAGACAAGTTCATCGACCTCGCCTTCGAAATGGGCCCGGTACAGGGGATGACGGCGGACGATATCAAGCAATATATCCGCTACATCGCCGATTGGCGCTTGGGGCAATTGGGTCTGCCGAAGATCTATGGCGTCACCGAGCACCCGATTCCGTGGTTGACGGCGATCTTGAATGGCGTGGAGCACGCCAACTTCTTCGAAGCGCGCGCCACGGAATACTCAAAGGCCGCGACCAAGGGCGACTGGCACGGCGGCGAAGGTGTTTGGGCAAATTTCGACGCGCTGATGGACAAGCGGAAGACAGCCGGCGCCTCGAACTGAGTGGCGCCGCTCGCCGACATTGTCGCCCGCGCGGGCTCCGCAAGCCTGGGCGTTGCCCTTGG
>DASPMA010000324.1:0-3994 GCA_035627335.1 Binatia bacterium | reverse complement strand
ATTCTGGGGTGAGACCATCAAGCGCCATCAGCGTTGAGGCGCGATTGCCCGGAAAGGTGCGATGGGGCGCGAGGCGGTCGGCTTCCGCTTCGCTCATGCCTTTGGCGATCATCTCGGCGCGGGCTTGGGCTTGGGTTTTGCCGACCATCAACGCGCGCGCTTGCGCGAGCGCGTTGGCGTGCATCATGGCGCGGTGCGATGGCGGGCCTTCGTGCTCGCCGGCATTGACGATGAACTCCACGGGAATTTCGTCGAGGCCCTGGTGTAGCAGCTGAAAGAACGAATGCTGCGCGTTGGTACCAGCGGCGCCCCAGGTGACGGCGCAGGCGGAGCGGTCGAGCGCTTGCCCGTCGCGCGTGACGCGCTTGCCGTTGGATTCCATTTCGAGCTGCTGCGCCCAGGCGGGCAGCAGGCGCAGGCGTTCTGCGTAGGGGATGAGCGCGTAGGAACCGTGGTGCAGCGCGTTGCGGTTCCAGGTCTGGATGGCGGCAGAGAGCGCGGGGACGTTGTGCGCGAACGGCGTGTCGCGGAAGTGTTCGTCCATGGCTTCGGCGCCTTCGAGCAGCTTGAAGAAGACGCCGTGCGTCAGCGCGATTTCGCAAACGAGCGAGACGGACGACCAGAGCGAGTAGCGGCCGCCAACCCAATCCCAGAACGGAAATACGTCGTCTGTGGCAACACCCCAGGCGACGGCCTTGTCCGGCGCAGCCGTGGCGGCGGCGATGCGCTTGGGACCCCAGGCGCGGACGTACTCGGCGTTGGCGAGTGTTTCCTGGGTGGTGAAGGTTTTCGAGACGACGATGAGGAGTGTGCGCTTGGGATCGAGCCCCTCAATTGCGTCGGCGACATCGGCGCCGTCGACGTTCGAGGCAAAGCGTACGGCGAGGTTCGGGCGGCGATAGGGCTTCAGCGCATCTATGAGAAGACGCGGGCCGAGGTCGGAGCCGCCGATGCCGAGGTGGACGATGGCGTCGTACTCCCCGCTTTCGGCGATGTCGTGCGAGAAGTGGTGCATGCGATCGAGCACGGCGGTGATTTCGTTGTCGCCGCCCGGCGGATCCTGAATGCGCAGCGCCCAGTGCTTGGCGGCGCGGCCTTCGGTCGTGTTGACGATGTCGCCCGCGAAGAGTCTGGCGCGCCAGCTGTCGAACTCAGCGGCGCGCGCGAGCGCTTCGAGCGAGGCGAGCGCGGCGGCGTCGATGCGCTGTTTGGAGAAATCGGCGATCAGATGTGGCGCTTCAACCGTTAACGATGCCGTACGGTTCGCGTCTTGGAACAAGTCGATGAGCGAAGTCTTCGCCAAGCGCGCGGCTTCGCGATCGATTTCGGCCCAAGCGGCTCGCGTGGCGGCAAAAGGTGTGGCGCTCATGGGGGCAAGCCTCTAACAGGACGGCGGCATGGCGACAATTCTGGTCACCGGCGGGGCGGGCTATGTGGGCTCGCATTGCTGCTTGGCGCTGAAGCGCGCCGGGCACGACGTCGTCGTCTACGACAATCTCTACAATGGCCACGAGCGGTTCGTGAAATGGGGGCCGTTCGAACACGGCGATATCCGAGATCGCGCGCGGTTGGCCGAGGTGTTCGCCGCGCACAAGCCGGCAGCGGTGCTGCATTGCGCGGCGCTGATCGAGGTGGGCGAGTCGGTGAAGCACCCGGACCGCTTTTACGACAACAATGTCACGGGTTCGTTGGTTGTGCTCGATGTTATGCGTGAGGCGGGCGTGAAGCCGTTCGTGTTCTCGTCGACGTGCGCGACATATGGTGAACCGCAACGGCTGCCGATGGACGAAGCACACCCGCAGGCGCCGGTGAGCCCGTATGGCTGGACCAAGTTGATGGTTGAGCAAGCGAGCCGCGACATCGCCGCGGCGCACGGAATGACGTTCGCGCATCTGCGCTATTTCAATGCGGCAGGCGCGGCACCTGACCAGGGGATCGGCGAGAGGCACGGGCCGGAGACTCATGCCATTCCGCTTGCGCTGTTCACGTTGCTGGGGCGGCGCGAAAACTTCAAGATTTTTGGGCAGGACTATGCGACACGAGACGGCTCGTGTTTGCGCGACTACGTGCACACATTGGACATCGCTGACGCCCACGTTCGGGCGGCGGAACGCCTGATTGCTGGCGGCGCATCTCTTGGAGTGAACCTAGGGACCGGCGGCGGCGTCACGGTTCTCGAGTTGTTGGCAGCCATCGAACGGGTAACCGGAATGTCAGTACCGTCGTCGCTCGCGAGCCGTCGTCCCGGCGATGCGCCTGCGCTGGTGGCCGATACCACGCTCGCGAAGCGCGAGCTCGACTGGACCCCGCGCCGGAACATCGACGCCATAATCGCTGACGCTTGGCAGTGGCACGCGCGGGTCGAGCCGTCCGAATTCCGCGAATAAGTCCTTGATTCGATCCTGTCTCGCCGCCAAAAATGCCGTTTCGGGGGCGAGTTTTGCTATCGGCGAGCGCGGATCTTCTGCGGCACGTTTGGCCGTACGTAAGCGTGCCGGTGGGTGCTGCGCTGCCGTGGCTGGTTGAGAAGACCTGGGTCAGATTCCGCCAGAAGCCCGACATTGTGCGTGTATTCGGCCTGGATCCCGTTTTGCCAAAGCTCTTCATTCCTTGCACAGTCCCATCGGAGACGTTGGAGCAGGATGAGTTCGAGCGTCTGACAACTGCATATGAGGGCATTTTCGTCTTTGACCAGCTGCAAAGGCTCTTCAGCAGCGTTGGCGATGCAAGCAAAACAGCGCGCGTGGTCCTCTCAGACGCTGTGGATCACGCAGACCTTTCTGATAATGTAGTGCTCATTGGCGGGCCGATATTCAATTCACTGTCTCGAGACCTCCTCCTGTCGCTTGCACCGAAATGCGCCTTCGACGGACATGCCCTAGTTTGCGCGGGCGACAGCGAGCGCCGTTTCGAACCGCAGGGTGATCCCAAGGATGGGATACGCGACTACGCCCTGGTTGTGTGTACCGAGAGCATTTGGGAAAGCGGCAAGCGATGCTTCGCCATCATGGGGTGCCGAACATTCGGCAATATGGGCGCATCTTGGGCCCTGCGCGATCGCAAATTCCGGGCCAGCATTGCCGATCGCGTTCGAGCGGAAGGAAACCCAAATTGGATCGGAGTGATCGGGGTGTCGGCGCGTCGAAGGTCAACGACGCTGCCAATCTTCTCCGCTCCGAGACTGGAGCACTGGGCTTCGCTGCAGACTAAGACGTAGGGAGCCGCTGAGTCAGCTGCTCGTACGCGCTCTGCAGGTTCGCGCGGCGCTCATCGTCGCAGGAGCGAGTGCAGCGGCTGTGCTGGCGTTGCAGCACCGTCTGCTGCTCGGTCGCCCCTTCGCGATCACCGGCCTCGAGCGCCAGAACGCCGAGTTGCAGCCAGGCGCTGGGCTGGACGTGGCATTCCTAGGTGGAGCCGCGGATCTTCGCTTAGAGATCGGGTTGCAATTGCTGCCCGGTGGGCTACGTGGCGCAGCCTGATCCACACGAGCTTTCGACCATCCGGAAATTGCCCACGAGATTGCGGCGTTCACCGTCAAGAACGGCGCACTTGCGATGCAACCAAGACTCGAAGTCACGCAAGCTGTTTAGGCTGCCGGCCCCACGCTGTAGGAGAGGATGCGGCTGACGTCTTTTTGCGGGAGGCCGCTCTGGTCGGTCCAGGTGTTGAAGGCGGACTGGACGGCTTTCATGTCGGATTTGGACGTCGGCGCTTTGGTGACGACCTTTTCGCGGATGAGCGCTTTGGTGACGTCGGGCGAGAGGATGTAGGCGTCCCAGCCGTTGGAGCGCAGGAAGTACATCGCCCCTGAAGGACCCAAGTGCGAGGCATTCCTCTTGAAGTGTTCGAGCAGGCCGGCCTGATCTGTGGTTGGCCATTGTTTGAGGAACTTGCCGAACGAGCCGTGTTGTTTGGCGGTGTCGACGACGAAGCGCGCGTTGGCTATGGTGGCTTGGATTTTCGCGCCGTTTCGAACGATGCGCGTGTCTTTGAG
>DASPMA010000323.1:0-6214 GCA_035627335.1 Binatia bacterium | reverse complement strand
TTTAAACTTCCGCAGCCGCCAAGAATTGGGCGATCAGGTGGGGGTCCTTTACGCCGGGGGCACTTTCTACACCAGACGAGACATCTACGAGGTCCGCCCCGGATGCCCGGATCGCCTCTTTGACGTTCGCCGGGGTCAGGCCCCCCGCCAGCAGCCAGGGCCGGCCGACCCGAGCCCCCGCCATGATCCCCCAGTCAAAGGCCAGGGCGTTTCCGCCCGGCTGGCCGCCGGCAGGCGCCTGGGCGTCGAACAGGTACATGTCCACGACGGGGTCGAAGGGCTTGGTGGTCTCCAGGTCTTCGCGCCGCGCGACGCCCACTGCCTTGATGATCCCGCGCCGCGCGAACGGCCGGACCTCTGCCGCCCGCGTCAGGCTCTCCGTGCCGTGCAGCTGAATCCAATCCGGCTGCGCCGCCTGCATCGCCGCGATCAGATGCGCATCATCCGCATTCACGGTAACAAGCACAGTCTCCACGCGCCCCCGCGCGCGCGCCGCCAGCGCCCTGAGCTTCTCCACGTTCAGAAAGCGCGGGCTCTTCGGATAGGTGACAAACCCCACGAACCGCGCCCCGCCCTCGATGGCCGCATCGAGCGCTTCGATGGAGGTGATCCCGCAGATTTTGGCGTCAGGCATGGTCGAAGGCAGTACGGCAGTAGGGCGGTAAGGCAATAGGGGACATGCGCGTTCAAATACTGCCTCATTCTCCTACTGCCTTCCCCTGCAGAAGGTCGCGAATTTCTCCCAGCAGCTTCACATCTTCCGGTTTCTCCGGCGCGCTCGCCGGCTTCGCTTCTTCTTTCCGCTTCATGCGATTGATGGCCTTTACCAGCAGAAAGATCACCCAAGCCACGATAAAAAAGCTGATCAGTGTCGTGATGAACTTGCCGTAGTTGATGGTCACCAGCTCCGCATCCGGCGGCGCCAGCGGCGATCGCGGCAGCGTCACCGCCAAATCGGAGAAATCCAATCCGCCGGTGATCCAGCCGATCGGCGGCATCACCAGATCGTTCACCAGCGACTGCACGATGCCGTTGAACGCGGCGCCGATGATTACGCCCACGGCGAGATCGACGACATTGCCCTTGAGCGCAAACTCGCGGAATTCGCTGATGATGGACATGTCCGCTTCCCCCTTTTGGAAGAGCGGCGGTACGCGAAGCCGCGCGCGGCTGCAAGAGCTGGCCTAGGTCGTGTGGCGCGCGCGCAATGTCGAAACATTGTCTCCCGGCGAAAGCAGCCGCTCGAGCGCGCCGGCGACTTGGTCCTGCGTAAACGGCTTGTCGACGATGATCGCCTCCTGGAAGCCGATCGGCAGCGCTTCGCGCCCATAGCCAGTCACGAACGCGAACGGCGTGCGCCGCTGCGTGAGTGCGACGGCGATCTCATCCACCGAACGGCCCGCCAGGTTGCCGTCGACCAGCGCTGCGTCGAATTTCTCCTCGCGGATCAACGCCAACGCGCGATCCACGTTCGGCGCCGGGCCGACGGCGATGCAGCCCGCATCGCTCAAATAGTCCGTCAGCACCATGCCGATCAGCGGCTCGTCTTCGACGATAAGCACGCGCTTACCCGCAAGGCTTTGCCGCTGCGCGGCCGGCGCCACGCTGATGTGCGCTGTCTCGCGCGCAAGTTGGCCCAGCGGCTGCTCCAGCCTCGGCAGCGGCAGATCGATCGTGCAGAAAAGTCCGCTTTCCGCGTAACTGACCGAGACGATGCCGCCATGCGTCTGCAGACTCTGCTCGATCAGCATCGACCCGAACCCGCGCCCGCTCGGCGGCTTCACTTTCGGACCGCCGCTCTCGCGCCAATCAAACACGAGGCGCGCGCCGCCGGCGTTGGAGCGTGTTTCCCAGCGCGCTGAGACATGGCCTGCCGGTGATGAAAGCGCGCCGTATTTGCGGGCGTTGGTGCCAAGTTCGTGCAACACGAGCGCCAAATGCAGTGCGACCTGGCCTTCCAGCATCAGGGGCGGGCCGGACCACGAGATGCGCGCATCCGGTTCGCCGCCCAGCATTAGCTGATCGCGCACGAGCTGCTGGATGTCGGCGCCCTGGAATGAGCCGCCGGTCAGTAAAGAGTGGGCGCGCGACAGCGACTGGATGCGCCCATTGAACGCAGTGACGAAATCCGAGGGCTGCTTCGAGCGCCGTAGCGTTTGCGACGCGATCGCCTGCACCGTCGCCAACGTATTCTTGATCCGGTGGTTGAGTTCGTCGAGCAGCAGACGCTGGGTCTCTTCCGCCCGCTTGCGGTCCGTGACGTCACGCGCGACCTTCGAAGCCCCGACAACGCGGCCGCTAAAGTCGCGAATGGGCGACACCGTGAGGGAGATGTCCACCTTGTTTCCATCCTTGGTAACGCGGACCGTTTCGTAGTGCTCGATTCGCTCTCCTCTCGCGAGCTGTGCGATAATCTGCTCTTCTTCGGTGTGCAGCTCTGGCGGGATGATGGTCGTGATGTGCCGCCCGAGCATTTCGTCGGACGTGTAGCCAAAGATGCGCTCGGCGCCGACGTTCCAGGACGTGACGAAGCCTTGCAGGGTCTTGCCGATGATCGCGTCCTCCGAAGATGACACAATCGAGGCAAGGCGCGCGAGGTCGAGTTCGTGCTTGCGGCGTTCTGTAATGTCGCGTGCGATCTTTGAAGCGCCGATAATCTTCCCGGCCTGGTCCCGCATCGGCGAGATGGTCAGCGAGACGTCGAGGCGTCGTCCGTCCTTGGCAATCCGGACCGTTTCGAAATGTTCGATCCGTTCGCCGCGCGTAAGCCGGGCGATGATCTCGGTTTCTTCGTGGTAGAGTTCTGGCGGGATCAAAGTTGTAATGTGCCGCCCTATCATCTCCTCGGCTGTGTAGCCAAAGACGCGCTCTGCGCCGGCGTTCCAGGTGGTGATCTTGCCGTCCAGCGTTTTGGAAATAATCGCATCGTCCGATGAGGAGACGATCGCCGCGAGGCGCGCCAGCGCCACTTCGTTGCGCTTGCGCTCGCTAATGTCGCGCGCCACCTTCGATGCGCCGACGACCTCGCCCCGCGCATCGCGGATAGGCGAAATGGTCAGCGCGATGTCGATGCGCCGGCCTTCCTTGGTCAGCCGCACCGTCTCGTAGTGCTTGATTGGCTCGCCCCGCTTGAGCTTGGCGATAATCTCTTCTTCCTCATGGTGCAGTTCGAGCGGGATGAGTGTGGTGATGTGGCGGCCAACAATCTCTTCGGCCTTGTATCCGAAAATGTGCTCAGCACCCGCATTCCAGGACCGTATGACGCCGTCCAATGTCTTGGAGATGATGGCGTCATCCGAGGAAGAAACAATCGCGGCCAAGTGGGTGGCGTCCTGTTCGTGGCGATGCCTCTCGCGCAGATCGACCAGCATGTTGACGGCGCCGGTCATTCTCCCGGCCTCGTCGAACAGGGGCGTCGGGTGCGGGGCAAAAGGGATGCGCACGCCATCGGGACGCTCGAGCACTGCTTCCACATCGCGAACAGCGCGCCTTTCCTTGAGCGCGATTGCCATGGGGCATTGGTCGTGCGGCAGAAGCGTCCCGTCGGGACGATAAATTCTCCACGAACCGCACCACAGAGCGCCGGGCGGAGGCGCATGCCCCCAAAGCTCAACGGCTGCATGGTTGTAAAAGGTGATTCTGCCCTCGGCGTCGGTCACGTAGACGGCGACGGGCAACGCCTCAAGCAAGGATCGGTCGGGGAACATCCAGGTCGCACTACTCCCTAGCGACCTGTAACGTATCGAGGATTATCTGGTTCCCTCTTTACGGCTCTTCCCCGCCATTGACCTTCAGCCGCAGTTCTTTGCCCGGCTTGAAGAATGGGACGCGCTTTGCGTCGACCTTCACGGTCGCGCCTGTACGCGGATTTCGTCCAGTGCGCGCATCGCGCTTGCGCACGGAGAACGCTCCGAAGCCGCGCAATTCCACGCGCCCGTCTTCAGCAAGCGCGACGGCAATCTCATCTAAAACCACGTCGACCGCACGCTCGATCTCGACAGCCTTCAAGGGCTGCATCTCTTCCTGAAGGCGGCTGACAAGTTCTGAGCGCAGCATCCATGGCTCCCCGACTTCCCCGCGCCCAGATAAGGCCGCCGCGGGGGCAGGCGTCAACTGCGCAGGGGCTTGAAAACCCAGAAATAAAAAGGGGCCGAACCGGAAGGTTCGACCCCTTTTCGGCGAACTCGCCTCGTGTTCTCAAACGGGCGGCGGCGCATTCGGATCGAAGCGTGTCCAGCCGCTGCTGCGGTATTCCTGACCGCGCGTGCGCACGTCCGTCGGCCGATAGCGCTCCAGAGCGGAGGCCACACGCGACGCCTCATCGTCGTCGACGCGCACCGTTAGGAGCGTGCCGCCGCGGCGCACGCCTTCGGAGTAAACATGCGCGTCTTCTTCCGGCACGCCCGCGTCCGTCAGAGCGCCGACCAGGCCGCCAATCGCGCCGCCTGCGACGGCGCCGGCGGCCGCGCCGGTGAGCGTGCTCGCGAGCCAGCCGGCCGCCACCACTTCGCCGATGCCCGGGATCGCAAGAAGGCCAAGGCCCGCCAACAAACCAGCGCCTGCGCCGAGCACGCCGCCTGTCGCCGCGCCTTTGCCGGCGCCCTTCGCGGCGTCATTTTCCCCGTCTTTGTCGCCGCCTTTCTTGGCGTCGTACCAGCGGTCCTTGTTGCTGGCGATGATGCTGATGTCGTCGTCATCAATGCCCATCCGCTCCAGTTCGTGGGCGGCTTCCAGGGCGTCGGTACGGTTATCGTACAGCCGAGTAATCGTGCGCGTCATTTGTGAGTCTCCGAAGAGTTGAGGCTGCCGCCAGGCCCGCAGCACGGCGCCGTGCGCTCGCCGTCAGCACAACGCGACCTCGTCAGCGCTGTTCCGCGCATTGGCGCGAACAAAAACAAAGCCCGGCGCTGTAAACGCCGGGCTTTGCAATTGTGGTAGCCGGAAGCCTTATTGCTTGTTCTTATCCTTGCTCAGCGCCGCCCCAAGGATATCGCCGAGTGAAGCTCCGGAGTCGGACGAGCCGAACTGCGCGATCGCTTCCTTCTCGTCCTTCAGCTCCATGGCCTTGATCGAGAGCGACACGCGTCGGCTGGCCTTATCGAAGGCTGTCACCATTGCATCGACGCGGTCGCCCACGGCGAAGCGGTCGGAGCGCTGCTCCGAACGGTCGCGGCTCAAGTCCGACTTGCGGATGAACGAACGCAGCGCATCGCCTTCGCCGAACGCGACTTCGATGCCGCCGGTCGCCACATCCACGACTTTCGTCGTGATGATCTGGCCCTTCTTGAACTCGGCGTCGGCCATCGGGTCGGAAGCGACCTGCTTGATGCCAAGCGAGATGCGTTCCTTCTCGACGTCCACGTCGAGCACTTTGGCCTTCACGACGTCGCCCTTGTTGTGCCGGGCCAGGGCTTCTTCACCCTGCGCATCCCAGGCGATGTCGGAGAGGTGGACCATGCCGTCCAGTTCCGGCGTGAGGCCGACGAACAGACCGAACTCGGTGATGTTCTTGACCTCGCCTTCGACAATCGAGCCGACCGGATGCTCGTTGATGAATGCATCCCACGGATTGGCCTGCACCTGCTTGATGCCGAGCGAAATGCGGCGCTTTTCGCCGTCCACGTCCAGCACCTGCACGTCGACTTCCTGAGACGTGCTCAGGATCTTCGAGGGATGCAGGTTCTTCTTGGTCCAGCTCATTTCGGAGACGTGGACGAGGCCTTCGACGCCCGGCTCCAGTTCGACGAAAGCGCCGTAGTCGGTGATGTTCGTCACGCGACCCGTGAACTTGCCGTTCACCGGGTACTTCGCGTTCACGCCATCCCACGGATCGCTCATCAGCTGCTTCATGCCAAGGCTGATGCGCTGGGTGTCCGGATTGATCTTGACGATCTGCACCTTCACCGTGTCGCCCACGTTCAGCACCTGGCTGGGGTGCGAGACACGCTTCCAGCTCATGTCGGTGACGTGCAAGAGGCCGTCGATGCCGCCCAGGTCAACGAACGCGCCGTAATCGGTGATGTTCTTCACCACACCTTCGCGCACTTCGCCTTCTTGCAGCTGGCCGACGATTTCAGCGCGCTCGGACGCGCGGTTCTCTTCGAGCACGGCGCGGCGCGAGACGACGATGTTGCCGCGCTGGCGGTCCATTTTCAGGATCGCGAACGGCTGCACGATGTTCATCAGCGGGCCGACGTCGCGAACCGGACGAATG
>DASPMA010000322.1:0-4872 GCA_035627335.1 Binatia bacterium | reverse complement strand
CCCGGCCTTGGTGACAATCGTCATTTGCGCCCGCCGGCGCCGAGCTAATTCACCCACAAGCGCTTCGGTGCGGCCGTCACCGTAGGAACGCGCGACATCTATGTGGCGAATGCCTGCATCAAGCGCGGTTTCGACGAGTTCGGCCGCCTGTTTCCTGTCCGCACGCATAAGCAGGCGCGCGCATCCGAAACCGAGTTCTGCCGGCCGAAGCGGCTGGCCCACCAATTGACCGGTCTTTGCCATCGACGCAGAAAGCTAGCTCGTTGAGTGCGGTGGTCCAGCGGCTAAGCCCATGACGTGCGGCGGACCCAGAACAGCGCCTTGTTCCTGGCGAGTTATTCGCATTGCCCGCGAACCATTGCGCGATTGCACGAAACTGCACCATCCCGTGGCCGCGCTTAATGTGTGCCGGCGCCCCTATCAAAAAAAAGCGTAAGGGAGCGCGAGGTGGCGCGCTGCGAACGCGCACTTCTGTTCTGTGGAGCAGGCCGCCGCGCGCTTCGCGCGCGGACTCTCGTCGCTCACGCGACCGAGCCGCGTAGTGTCGTCTCGGCCTTTCGGGCGGTGTTCGGGAAAGGCGCACTTGAGCTGAACTGGGATAATCGGGCGTGCACGCAGGCTTCACTGCGCGATGCTTTCCCCGTTGGATCGCTTGAAGAGTCCGCGACGGTTGTGACTGCCTTTAGTCCAGTAATCCGGACACTGCCGAGCGCTCGCTACAAAGCGTTGCCAGACCACACCAACACAATGAGTGGTGTGGCGGTCAACACAACGAGGACGGATAAGGGAAGCCCTAGCTTCCAGTAGTCCCAGAACTTATAGCCGCCGGGACCCATCACCAGCGTATTGCATTGATGGCCGATCGGCGTGAGGAAATCGCAAGCAGCGCCGATGGCCACAGCCATCAGAAATGGATCAGGGCTAATGTCGAGCGCGCGGGCGATCGCCGCCGCTATAGGCGCCATGATCAAGACGGTGGCGGCGTTGTTTAGGAACGGCGTCACAGCCATCGCCGAGACGATCAAAGTCGCGACCGCCGCCCAAATCGGCATTGGACCTAGCACTTCGGCCAAGAAGCCCGCGATCAGACGGTCGCCACCGGTGGAAGAAATGGATTCGCTGATCGGAATGAGCGCGGCGAGCAGCACCAGCAGAGGACCCTCGACGGCGCGATAGGCTTCGGCCATGCTCATCGACCGCAACAAAAGAATAGCCACGGCTGCGGTCACGAACGCCAATGGAAGCGGCGCGCCAAGCACGACGGCGCCGATCGCGCCAGCCAAAGCCAGAATCGGCGCAAAGCCGAAGCGTTTGGCGCCCAGCGCGACATCACGCTCAGTAAGGGGCAACAGATCGAGCTCGGCAAACGCTTCGCCGGCGGTCTCGGCTTCGGCCTTGAGGATAAGTACATCGCCCGCCGCCAGCTTCATGGCGCGCAGCTCCTGGGCGATCCGCCGGCCATGACGCGAGATCGCGATGAGGCTAAGCGCGTAGTTTTCGTGTAGGCGCGCCTCGGCGGCGCTGCGGCCCACCAACAACGAGCCTTGCCGCACGACCGCTTCGATAACCTTGGCGTCTTCCGCCGTCTCTTTCTCGTCGCGGTGACGCTCGCCGACGAGGGACAATTTGTAAGCCGCCGCCATCCGCTCGAGCACTCCCTGGTCGCCCTCGACGATGAGGTGATCGCCTTCGTGCAGAATCGTATCGGCGGCGGCCTTGGTGCGGCCTGCCTGATTGATGATGGAGAGTACTTTGAGGCCGTCTTTGTTAAGCCCTTCGAGATCGCAGATGACCTGATCAACACAGGGCGAATCCGCAGCAAGTTCGAATTCGGTGACGTAACGCGTGTCCGCGAGCGCTGCGGCGACGGGAGCTGCGGGTTCGCGCTGGATGCGGATGAAATGCGCCGCCGTCACCAGGAAGGTGAATCCGACCAAGCAGACGCCGAGTCCAACGGGCGAGAAATCGAACATCTGATAAGGTTCGCCAAGGAGCGAGTTGCGCACGCTGGACACAATCACGTTGGGCGAAGTGCCCACAAGCGTCACGAGCCCGCCCAAGAGCGAGGCGAAGGCCATTGGCATCAAGATGCGGGAAGGGGGCATACCTGCGGATTCGGCATTGCGCAGCGCAACCGGCATCATGATCGCCAAGGCGCCGATATTCTTGGTCACCATGGAGAGCAGCATGACCACGCCGATGAAGACGCCGATGACCAGCGATTGACCCTGCACGCGGCGCAGAACCGGCGCGAGCGCCCGCTCGATGACGCCTGAGCGGGCAATCGCTGCGCTCAGCACCAAAGCGGCCGCGATGATCCAGATGAGTTCATTGGCGAAGCCGGAAAACATCTCGTCGACCGGAATGACGCCTATGAGCGCGCCAGTGACGAGGGCGGCGAGCGCGATTAGGTCGTAACGCAGCTTGCCCCACACGAATAGTGCGATGGTGGCGCCCATCAAGGCGAAGGCCAGAGCCTGCGGCGCCGTCATGGCTGCACATCCGCGGCGGGGACTATCATTATTGCGGTCATGCAAGCGGCGCGCGGAGATTAAACGGGGATCCGATAGTCGGGGTTCCGCACCTCGCTGATCGGGGCGGATTGTGCAGTTAGGATCGACGTTCCAGTTCGTCGCTATTTCCGAGCGGATTTTTTCTTGGCCGTTTTCCGCGGAGAGCGGGCGCGCGCAGCTGCGGCGCGCTTGGCAGGCGCTCTCGCCGCAGCTTTCTTCTTCAGGCTCGCCTGTAGCGCTTCCATCAAATCGATGATGTTGGATTCTTTCTGTTCAGGTTCGTCCGCCTCGACGACGTTTTGCCCTTTGCGCTTGCGTTTGATGAGGTCGCGTAAGGCATCCTCATAGCGGTCCTCGAACGTTGCGGGATCGAACTTGGCGTGCTTCTGGCTCATGATCCTGGTAGCGATTTGGACCATTTCCTTGTCGGTGCGGATGGTCGGGATGTCGCCGAAGAAGTCCTTCAGATCGCGCACTTCGTCGTGGGAGCGCAGCGTGGTCGCAACGATGCCCTTGCCTCGCGGTTCGAGCGCGACCAAGCGCTCACGTTGCGACATCACCACGCGGCCGAGCGCGACTCGCTGCGTTTCTTCCATCGCTGCACGGATCACGGCGAACGGCTCGGCGGCGAGCTTGCCGTCGGGCACGAGGAAGTAGGGGTTGTCCCAGTAGAGACGATCGATGTCCTCGGCAGGCACGAATTTGCCGATGTCGATGGTCTTTGTGCTTTCGAGCCTCACGGCGTCGATTTCTTCCTTCGTCAGAGTGACGTACTTGCCCTTGGAGAATTCGTAGCCCTTCAAGAGGTCCTTGCGGTCTAGGATTTCATCGGTTGTCGCGTCGATGACGACGCTTTTAACCCGGTGCTTTGTCTCAGGGTTGATGAGGTGGAAGTGGACGTCCCCGGCTGGCGTGATCGCGTTGTAGAGCGCGACCGGACAGGTCACGAGTGAGAGCTTGAGGTGCCCTCTCCAGGAAGGTCTTGCTGCCATGTCCTTGAAACGCGGCAATAAGCGTTCGGTTCGGGCGGAGGATCAAAAGCGGCCAGAGGCGGGACTAGATTAGCCCGACCCCAGCGCTTACTGCCAGGCGAAGCGCGCCGTGTGCATGGCTTTCGCCGACTAACCGCCGTTGGAGGTCGAACCAACAGGGCGTTCCACCCAGGATTGGCGTGTTTGGGCAATCGCTATCTCAAGCGCGTCGATGGCGAACGGCTTTGCCAGCAATTGCACGCCAGCATTGGCTGCTTGTTTCGCGACAGGTGCGGCGTATCCGCTAGTCAATAGCACAGGTACGAGCGGCCGCTCCTTGCGCACGCGTTCCGCCAGTTCTACGCCGTTCATGCCGCCGTGTCGCTGAGACTGTCATTTGCTAGGGGCCTTGCTGCGAGCGATGTTATGGAGGGGCGGTTCGAATCTGACTGATCGCCTGCGCTTGCAAAGCCGTTCGATACTGGAATGCCCAGAGCTTCCTCGTGGCACGAGCGAAGCTTCTGAGCACAGTGCGGATCAGCGGCGCGTAGCGTGCAGATGGATGCCGCGCGGTGGGGGCGGCGCCAGCCAGCGGTCGCGCAGTGCTGTCGAGCCGCCTGACGCGCATATCCGCGTTGCGAGCCGTGCTAGGTGGGGGTCACGACTTGGAGGCTCTGTCTGAGTTCGATGGCTTGGCGAATGAACCATCCATGAATGGTAGGCTTCGCCTGATTTGTCGATCGAAGCGCGAATGAGACTCGCAAGGAGGAGGGCGTCGCGCGCTCACGCGCGCCGGGCTCTCGTCGCTCCGCGACCGAGCCGCTAATGCGTCTCGCGCCTTCGGGCTTCGATCCCTAACGCGGCACGTCCGCTTCGCGGCAATTTCAGACACGATCTCACCGTTCTGCTCGTCTGAAGGCGGACATAGATCACGCGTCACGAGCCGCCAGCTTATTAATCTTCAAGTAACGCTCCCTGCAGCCGTTGAGGCAAATCCGCAATGTTTCCGCGGTATCCCCCTTCCGATGATGCAGTTCGCCATACGAGAACGCGCCCAACGGCTGGAAGACTGGCTGATGCAGGGGGCCGACGACGCAGCAGCCTTGCGGCGCGCCAATGAGCATGTCGTCGGCAGCCGGATGGCGCGCTTCGTCCCGGCCGTCGTGAGCGGTCTCGTCTCGATCATCTGGCTCGGCTGGGCGGCGGCGTTGGCCTGGATCGTATTTGTGATCGGATTGCAGGTGCTGGTGCTGGAGCCTCTTTACAAGCATGTGGGCGAGCCTTGCGTCGAAACAGCGCCCAGGCGCTCTGCCTGGATACATGCCGGTCTCATCAGCATCGGCTGCTCGGCCTACGCCTCGGGTTGGATCTGGACCTGGGTCGTGGGC
>DASPMA010000321.1:0-7366 GCA_035627335.1 Binatia bacterium | reverse complement strand
TATTCGTCGATCGCCTTGGCTTGGTGGGCTGCGAGGTGACGCATCACGCCAAGCGCCAAGCTCGGATCGAGCCACATCGTCTGCAGCGCCGTGATTATCGCGTCGCGGCCAAACACGGTGCTGTACCAAGGAATGCCGGCGTAAGGATACGGGCCCTCCGGCGTGTCGCTGACCAGCATGAAGAGATCGGCGATGCTGCGGCAGAGGGCTTCGTTCAAGATAGCGTTGGATGTTTCAATCGATGCAGCGTTCGCCGCGCATGTTCGCAGCGCCCGGCGTGCGCCGCGCAAGCCGATAAAAAATTGCCGCCGCGCGGGCTCGGCAGCCGGCGGGCCCGGATTACAGCTGGTTTCGAAGAACAGAACCTTCGTGTCGCCCGCGCCAATGTCGAGCACGTAATCAGCACGATCGTGTGCGAGCCCCGTCGGCGCCGGATCGAAACGCAGCCGCGTTTCGCGCCGTCGCCCATCCAGTCCCTGATACGCAAGGAGCACGCTGTCGCCGTTGACCAGAGGCAATTCATGTTGACCGCGCCGTTTACGCTTGGCGCCGCGGACTTCGAACAAATCGGCGAAGTCGGCTTCAAATGCGAAGGAAACGCGGATGCGACGTGACCGGTCGTCAAAATTACGAATAGCCAACCGCTCGTGGGCCGTGGCCTCCCACAAGGCGCGCACGCGGCGGATATGCAAGCGGTCGTGTTCAAACAACTGGCCGTCCTCGCCAGCGAGATCGGGGTTTGTGAGATCGCAGATCAGAGCGGCGTTATCGTCCCGCAGGCTTGAACTCAGCAGCATCGGCCGCGCGCCGTTCAGCGTGAGATAAAGGTGCGAGAGGTGGCGTGTGTCCTTGAAGAAAAGCCCCTCCGGGCTGCCGGGGCCGGAGAGAATATCGCCGTTGTGATCGTACACAGCAAAGCTGTCGCCGTGCTTCAACACGCGCGGCCGGCGTTCCTGCAACGATGCAGCCGCCGGAATGAAAAATTGCGCGACGGGCGCAATGCCTTCGCTGTGCGTGTTGGGCTCGAGCTTCATGCGCGCTCTTTCACGCTCGCACGGAAACCGCCGTGGTTTGCGGCCTTGCGACAGGCCAATGCCGCGTCTTTGCGACTCTTGAATGATAGAGCGCAATATAATCCCGCGCCATCCGCTCCACGGTGAACCGCTGATCGAACACCGCGCGCACCCGTCTGCGGTCGAGGCGGTCGAGGTTCCTTATCGCATTCAAGGCATCGTCGACATCGTCGACAACGAAGCCATTCACGCCATGATCGATCACCTCGGGCACGGAACCGCGGCGGAACGCGATGACCGGCGTGCCGCACGCCATGGCCTCGATCATAACGAGTCCGAAGGGCTCTTCCCAATCGATCGGGAACAACAACGCACGCGCGCCGCCAAGGAAGCTCGCCTTCTGGGTCTCGTTGATCTCGCCGATATATTCGACGTTTGCATTCGAGCGAACCATCGGCTCGATCAGATCGCGCCAATACGCCTCATCCGCCTTGTCGACCTTCGCCGCAATCTTCAGCGGAAGCCCGCAACGCTTGGCGATCTCGATCGCGCGATCGGGCCGCTTCTCCGGCGAGATGCGTCCAATAAAGGCAAGGTAACCCTGACCCTTTGCGCTGAAGGGCAACAGGTCTCGCGGCAGGCCATGATGGACCGTACCGACCCAATTCGCATGAGGCACCGGCATGCGCTGTGAGTCGGAAATCGACACGACCGCAAGATCCGAAAAATGATCATAGAACGGCACGAGGTCGGGCAAATCCAGCCGCCCGTGCAGTGTCGTGACCGCACGATTGGCGAATGAGCGCGCGAGCGGCGCGTGAACAAGATCGATGTGGAAATGCACGACATCGAACTCATGTGCGCGTCGGCACACCTGATCCAGCATGATCGCCATGTGCGGCAACGGATCGCGCGCTTCCTCGTCGAGCCGCAACGCTCTCGCGCTGCACGGGACCAGTTCGGCTGAGGTGATGGAATCGCCGCTCGCGAAAAGGGTCACGTCGTGGCCGAGATCGACGAGCGCCTCGGTCAGGTAGGACACAACCCGTTCCGTCCCCCCGTAGAGCAGTGGCGGACAACGCTCCGCCAGGGGGGCGATTTGCGCAATCCTCATGCGAACCGCCTTTCGCGACTTATAAGCTCATAAGGCGAACTAG
This sequence comes from Binatia bacterium, assembly GCA_035627335.1. Classification (GTDB taxonomy): domain Bacteria; phylum Pseudomonadota; class Alphaproteobacteria; order Caulobacterales; family Aquidulcibacteraceae; genus Vitreimonas. The sequence goes on along the minus strand of DASPMA010000321.1, from coordinate 5,196 downwards.
GGTGCGCACGCGTCAGGGAAATAGAGGGTCCCTCTTACGGAACTGAAACTTTAGGATGTGGATAATTACGGCAGCCTGACGTTCACTCGGCGGGACGGGTGATTGCCTCGGCGTGATCGAATTCCTCGATCTGCTTTGCCGTCGCCTCCGGCGACTTCGTGTAGCGCGCCAGCAGGTCGTAGAACGCGGGAACCACGAACAGCGTGAGCATGGTTGCGACGCCCAAGCCGAAGAAGATCACCGTGCCGATCGTCGCGCGGCTTTCGGAGCCTGCGCCATGTGCGAGAATCAAAGGCACGGCGCCCGCCATGGTGGCGATCGAGGTCATCAGCACCGGTCGAATGCGCAGATCCGACGCTTGGAGAATGGCGTCGCGAATACTCTTGCCTTCGTCTCGCAGCTGATTGGCGAACTCGACGATGAGAATGCCGTTCTTGGCCGCCAACGCGATCAATATGATAAGGCCGATCTGGCTGTAAATATTGAGTGTGTTGTCGAACAGGAAGAGCCCAAACAGCCCGCCCATCAGGGCCAACGGCACCGAGAGCATGATGACAAACGGGTGCACGAAGCTTTCGAATTGCGCAGCCAGCACGAGATACACAATGATCAGCGCAAACGCGAACGCAAAACCGATCGCGCCGGTAGCTTGGCGGAACTGGCGCGCCTGACCGGTGTAGTCGATTGAGATTGCCTGGTCCCCGATCTCCTCGTTCGCGATTCGCTCTAGTTCAAGCATCGCGTCGCCGATTGCGAGGTCACCCGGAATCGAGGCCCCCACAGTCACGGCGGCTTGCCGGTTCATGCGCCGCCGTTCGGCGGCGTCGCCGGCTGTACGCAGCGAGACGATAGTCGAGAGCGGCACCAACTCGCCGGTGCGGTCCGAACGCACATACTTGTTGGCGAGATCGCTGATATTGGAGCGCTCGTTTCGCTCGGCCTGCAGGTAGACGTAATATTCTTCGCCGCGATCGGTGATTGTGTTTACCCGCCGCGCGCCCATCGTCGCTTCAAGCGTGCGCCCGATCGATTGCACCGAAACGCCTAGCGCCGCTGCGCGCTCACGGTCAATGTCAACAAGCACGCGCGGGCTGGTTGGTTCGTAGTTCATGCGCGGCCGCAAGAAGTTCGGATTTTCGCGCAAGCGATCGACAATGCGCCCGGCGGTAGCCGCCAGCGGCTCATATTCAGCGCCAAGCAAAACGATCGAGGCGCCGTCGCCACCGCCGCGTTGCTGAAATGCGTTGGGCATGCCAACGCGGATGGTGGCGCCGGGAATTTGGCTGAGGCGCTGGTTGAGTTCTGTCATCAGCTCTGAAGCGGGCCGGCGCTCGCCCCACGGCTGCAAGAACACCATGGCAAAGCCGCTGGAGAAACGATTCGTGCCTTGGTCGCCGAAGCCTGGCAGCACTACCATGTAACGCGCGACCTCGCCGGTTTCGACATATTCCGCCAGCGTGCCTTCGACCTGTTCCATGACGCGGCTCGTGTACTCGAAGCCCGAGCCCTCCGGCGCGCTGATAAATGTCATCAGCATGCCGCGGTCTTCCGCCGGCGTCAGTTCACTCGAGAGCTGTGAGAACAGGAACCACCCGGTGAAAAGCACGCCGCCAAACAAGGCGAACACCAAAAACTTGTGCTGCAGGGCCGCTTCGAGCGAGGCGCGATAGGATGCACGCAATCCGGTCATAGCGCGATCCACGAACCGCGCCAACTTGGTCGATTGGCTCGACGGCCGCAGCAGCTTGGAGCACATGACGGGCGAGAGCGAGAGCGAGGCGAAGGCAGAGATGACGACGACGCCCGCGATCGTCACGGAGAGTTCAACGAAGAGCTTGCCGACATACCCGCCGACGAACAGCATCGGCGCGAACACAGCCACGAGAACAGCCGAGGTGGCGACCACGGCAAAAAACACTTGGCGCGCGCCGCGTTGGGAAGCGACCAATTTTGGTTCGCCCAGCGTGTCGAGGCGGCGCTGGGCGTTTTCCAGGACGACGATGGAATCGTCGACGACCAAGCCGATCGCCAACACCAAGGCCAGCAGCGTCAGCAGGTTGATGGTGAAGCCGAATACCGACAGGACGAGAAACGCCCCGATCAAGCAGACCGGGATGACGGCTGTGGGAATGAACGCGGCCCGCCACGAGCCCAGGAAAAGATAGATCACGAGAACGACAAGCAGAGTCGATTCAAGCAAAGTCTGCGCAACGCGTGAAATGGCCTGATCTATGAAAACGGTGGCGTCGTAAGTGAGCACGAGCTGCGTTCCTTCGGGCAAGCTCGTCTGGATGCGCTCCATCTCAGCCTTCACAGCGCGGCCGACATCGAGCGCATTCGATTGCGATTGGCGAACAATGCCGATGCCGACCTGATCCTGCTGATTGCCCCGAAAGATGCGGCGATCCTCGACCGGGGCAAACTCGATCCGCGCAATGTCGCCCAGGCGGACGACGGCCGCGTCCGTATCGGAAGCGCCGCGCAGCGGCAGCCGGCCGAACTCCTCCGGTGTGGCGAACGGCCGTTCAACCCGCACCTGATAATCGCGCTCCTGGCTCTGCACATAACCGGCGGGCAGATCGAGGTTCTGTGCACGCAGTGCGTTTTCGACGTCCTGCACTGTAAGACCGCGCGCCGCCATGGCGTCGGTGTCGAGCCAAATGCGCAACGCGCGGCGCGCGTCGCCCCCGACCTGCACGTTCGCGACCCCATCGATCACGCCGACGCGATCGACGATGTAGCGCTGGGCGTAATCCGAGAGTTCCACCAAATCCATGCTGGAGGAGGTGAGGCTGTACCAGATGATTGCCTGTGAATCGGAATCTGCCTTGCTGATCACCGGCTCGAGCACGTCAGCCGGCAAATTGCCGCGCGCGCGACTGACGGCGTTGCGCACGTCGTTGGCCGCATCTTCGAGGTCGCGGTCGAGTGTGAACTCGATATTGACCGAGGAGCGCCCGTCGCGGCTCGTGGCATTGATGATGTCGACGCCTTCAATGCCCGAGAGCTGGTCCTCGATGATCCGCGTGATCTGAGTTTCGACAACCTGCGCGGAGGCGCCCGGGTAGGACGTACTGATCGAGACGACCGGCTGGTCGACGTCCGGCAATTCGCGGAGCGGCAGGGTCGTGAAAGCGATCATGCCGAAGGCGATGATGAGGAGCGAGAACACCGTCGCCAGGACGGGACGGCGGACGGAGAGATCGGAAAGAGTCACGCGTTAGCCGCGCGGTCTCAGTTGCGGGGCATTTTGCGCCGCTTCCGGTTGCGCACCCCCGACCCGCACGGGCTGACCCGGGCGAACGCTCTGCACACCTTCCGTCACAACCAGATCGCCAACGCCAAGTCCTTCCAGGACCTCGGCCATGCCCCCGCTGCGCTGGCCCGTGCGGATCGCAACTTGCTCGACAGCTTGGCCGCCTTCTTGAGACACGACGCGATAAACGAATGAGCCTTCGGCGCGATCGAGAATAGCGATCTCCGGGATCGCCAGTCCGTCGCGCGGATTGGCGAGGACTTGCACCGTCATCAGCATGCCAGGACGGATCGCTTCATCAGTGTTCGGCAGCATTGCGCGCACGCGCACCGTGCGCGTGGTCGGATCGACGCGGCTGTCGACGTGCGAGATCACGCCTTGGAATGTGCGGTCTGGGTAGGCGCCTGTCGCGGCAATGATCTGCACGCCTTGGCGAACGCGGGCGATCTGCGTTTCGGGCACATCGAAATCGAGCTTGATCTCGGAGATGTCGTCGAGCGTGCCGATCTGATCGCCCGGCCGCATGAACTGGCCGGGGCTCGCCGTGCGCAAGCCGACAATCCCCGCGAAGGGGGCGCGAATGGTGCGGTCCGAGATGCGCGAGCCGCCGGCGTTCATGCGCGCTTCCGCTGCATTGGCCGCCGCGCGCATGGTGTCTAGGCGCGCCTGCGAGGCAAAGCCGCGGTCGTACAGTTCCTGATACCGGCGCAGCTCCTGTTGCGCGGCGTCATTGGCGGCGCGCGCTTCTGCAAGATCGGCCGCTTGTTCCACGCTCGACATTTCCACGAGCACCTGCCCTCGGCGCACGCGGTCGCCGCTGTCGAAACGGATCGAGCGGATGGTGTCGGCCACCTTGGGCGTCAGCACGATGCTTTCGCGCGCCTGAGCGGTCCCCAGCGCCTGGAGGCCATCGGTGAAGGTGTGCTGGGCCGCGGCCACCGCGAGCACGCCGGTGGCGCCGGGACCGCCCGGGCCCTTCGCGCCCTTCGCCTGGCTCGAGGCTGCCGCTGCGCCGTCCCCGCCGAACAACGAGAACACGCTCTTTCCCACGATGACGAGCGCCATCAGGCCCAGCGCGACGGCAATAACCGCCGCGAAGCCATAGCGCTTGAACACCCCCACGAACATGTAACGGACCCTACACGCGAAGCTTTGCGGATGTGTGTCTTTACCGGTGCGATGTCCAGCCGCACTCGACAGCTGTCAGTCGTCGCGCGCAGCCGGCCCCCAAAACCCTAGCACAATCGCCGGCTCTTCAGCCCCTCCGTCAACACGCGCGCGCAGGCCTAATTGGATTCCCCTGCCGTTTTGGCCAAACCGCACCAAGCTCACCTGGACCTTCACAGAATCTTCACCTTGCTGGGGAGCATCGAAGAAGACTTGGCCAAGCGCGAGCCAATTCTCGCCGAGCCGCCTCCCGCCCGTGAGGTCGATCCGCTCGCCGCCGCAGCCGCCATCAAGCACGCGAGCCGCGGCCTCTAGGTTGAGGAATGCGCCATCCTCAAAGGACTGTCCGGCGAGCCAGCGAAGCTCGGCGCCGCCCTCGCCACAGCCCAGCGCCGGATGAGAGATCCAGAGCGCACCGGCCTGCAGCGCCATGACCGTATTCTCGTCCCGGAAGAGGGTTTGCTTGGCGCCGAGGGTGGCGTCAGCGCGCCAGCCATCCACGGTGTCGTAATTGGTCTCCATCCACCACGACATCAGAACCGAAGTGCCGCCGGCGACGGGCTGTTCCAAGTACGATGAGCCCTCGTAGTAAGGGAGTTGCTCGCGCTGGCCGACGAGACTGGTCCAGATGTGCTGGCCGTCGGCAGGCGCGATCCAAGCGCCGGCGTTCGCCGGCGCGGGCGTCAGTGCTGCGAGCAGACCTAGGAGTCGTAGCCCGGCAGTTGACGATCCAGTTTTCTTTTCAACCCCGGCCACGCCAGCCCCGAGACCAT
>DASPMA010000320.1:0-2112 GCA_035627335.1 Binatia bacterium | reverse complement strand
TGGATCACTTCACGTCAGGCCGGCCCGTGCTGCTCGGCGCCGATGCGCCGGCGGACGAGACGGACGAGGCCGATATCGCATACGAAGGCGAAGCCGCCGATATCGTCAAGGAGCTGAAAGAGCTGATCGAAGTGCGCGTGCGTCCCGCTGTGGCGCGCGACGGCGGCGACATCACCTTCCATTCCTGGGACCACGAACAGGGAATCGTGCGCCTCAATATGCGCGGCGCCTGCGCGGGCTGCCCTTCTTCGACGCTGACTCTGAAGCAGGGCATCGAAAATATGCTCCGCCACTATGTGCCAGAAGTGAACCGCGTCGAGCAGGTGGTTTAAACATGCGGACGGCCGCATGATCGTGCTGGCCGTCGATACCGCGCTCGACGCTTGCTCCGTGGCGATTGCACAGGACCCGCAGACGCTTGCAGCCATTTCCGAACGCATGAACCGCGGGCAAGCCGAGCGCCTCGCGCCGATGGCGCGCGAAGCTGTTGCGCAAGCGGGGATCGCATTCGCCAAGATCGATCGCATTGCCGTGACGACAGGGCCGGGCTCATTCACAGGCGTGCGCGTCGGCCTTTCTTTCGCGCGAGCGCTGGCGCTGGCGCTCAACAAGCCGTGCGTCGGGATATCCACGCTGGAAGCACTAGCCTTAGGCGATGGCGAGCAAGGCCTGCGGGCGGCAATCATCGAAACGCCGGGCGCTTCATACTTCGCGCTCTACGACGATGGCGCGCCGATGATCGCGCCGCGCGGGATCGAGCGCGGCGAGCAAGCGGCGCTCTTGGCTGGACAAGACGCTGTCATTGTCGGGCCGGGCGCGCTGGTTGATGTCGCCGCGCTCGCGCGGAGGGCGCAACGGCTCGATCCTGCGAACTATCCGCCTGATCCCACCTATCTGCGCGCTCCGCACGTCACACTGCCGGGCGGCGCATGATCGAAGCGGTGGGCGCAGACGCCGCCGATCTGCTAGGCCATTTGCACGCGCGTGCGTTCGCCAAGCCGTGGAGCGTGGCGGAAATCGCCAAGCTCTTGGAGAACCCCGCCGTGTTCGCGATTGTCTCGCGTAACGAGGAGCCACAGGGTTTTGCAATGGCTTGGGCGGCGGCGGGCGATGCGGAGCTGCTGACAGTGGCGGTGATTCCGCAAGCGCGTCGCAAAGGCGTGGGCGCGTCGCTGGTGAGCGCTGCAAGCGTCACGGCGCTGGTGCGCGGCGCAGCGTCCATGCACTTGGAAGTGGCGGAGGACAATTCCGCCGCCAGGGCGTTATACGCCAAGCTCGGCTACGAGGAGGCGGGACGTCGTCACGCCTATTACGCAGGCGAGGGCGGCTTTGTGGACGCGATCGTCATGAAGCGAATGCTGCCGCAGCCACTAGTTTGACGCCCGCTCCGGTGGACAGCTCCCGGCAACCGGGAGTATGCCTCCGGCCATCCGAGGAGCGAATGGACCGGATCGAAAAACTCTGTGTCGATAAGGGCATGCGCATGACCGAGCAGCGCCGCGTGATCGCGCGCGTGGTCTCGGCCAGCCACGACCATCCGGACGTCGAAGAGCTGCATCGCCGCGCCGTGGCGGTCGATCCGCACATCTCCATCGCCACGGTCTACCGCACGGTGCGCCTCTTCGAGGAAGCCGGCATCTTGGAGCGGCACGATTTTCGTGATGGGCGCTCGCGCTACGAGGAAGTGCCCGAGACGCACCACGATCACCTCATCGACATGAAGTCCGGCAAGGTGATCGAGTTCGTGGAGCCCGAGATTGAGCGCCTCCAGCACGAGATCGCGCGCAAACTGGGCTACAAGCTTGTAGACCACCGGCTCGAACTTTACGGCGTGCCCATGGATAGCAAGCCGAAGGCGGACAAGCGCTGATGTCGGACCGGCCCGCGCCGAAGCGGCTCTTCATCGAGACGTACGGCTGCCAGATGAATGTTTATGACAGCGAGCGCATGCGCGATGTGCTCGGCCCGTTTGGGTATGCTGTGACAGACAAGCCGGACGATGCCGATCTCGTCATCCTCAACACCTGCCACATCCGCGAGAAGGCGACCGAGAAGGTCTATTCCGAAATCGGTCGCCTGCGTGCGCACAAGGAGCGGCGCGTCGCCGAAGGC
>DASPMA010000319.1:0-2659 GCA_035627335.1 Binatia bacterium | reverse complement strand
AACACTCGCCGAACGCCGGAATCCAAGTCAAAATAGACCGCCTCGCTCAGGTAATCTGAGATGGCCAGGATACGGCGGCCATCATTGCTGAAGTGAACGCGGGCATTAGTAGCCGGTGCGACGCCGATCGTCCTTCGCGTTCCGCTGCGGACGTCAAAGAGGAAGACTTCGCCGCGCGCCGCAACGGCTATTCTGGTTCCATCTGGACTGAGCGCGGCACCAACTCCTCTCAGGCCGAGTTCGCGCACCCGGTCGGTTTCAATATCCCAGAGATAGTATCGGTCATCAGACAGCCGGCTAAAGAGCGCGATGCCGGCGCTTCCTGAGAACTCAAGCTCCCTCGTGAAGCCCAGGTCCTTCTTAACGCCCGTGCGCAGGTTCAGAACGTAACCGCGCTGGTTGGCGGTGCTCCCATAGACATAGTCGCCGCTTGTATCCAAGTTTGCGCTGGCCAGTCCCAAGTCCGCGACTAAGTCGAATTGTTCAGGAAACGTCTCGACCGCTTCCGGCAGTGAGATTGGAACAAGCGATCCACGTCTGGTGCTCGCGGCCAGCCCCAGTGTCGCGGCGTCCAACACTCTGCCGCTGGCGGCGATCATTCTCGCATCAGCAATGATCGCCGCGCGCCAAGCCCGCCCATCAGCATAAGCGGCGGCAAAGCCCAACAGAGCAACAGACACGAGCGAGACGGACACGTTGCGAACGGTACGCTGCATGCGCAGCCGCTTGTCTCTATCAAGCAACTGGCCGGGACTGACGCCAACAAGACCCGCCACAAGTTTCAGCCAGGCATTTCGAAAGCCGTCCTTTTCCTTACGCGCATCGGCAGCGAGTGGCTCGAGCGCGGCAGCATCCTCGAGCGCATCGCTGCGAAAGGCCGGCGGAAAGCAGGTTTCCGTGCAATCCGCACCGCTCTTGTCCGCCAGAGGCGCATCTTCTGCGATGATGGCGAAGATGCGGTCGCGCCGCCCCAAGCTCACGAAGTAGTGGATCTCCTTTTGAACCCACGGACTTGCCGCGCCATTCGGTGAACATACCACGACCAGCGCGTTCGACGCTTTCAGCGCGGCCTCGATCCGCTCACCGAGATGGCCAGGGCTCAGTTCCTCCCTGTCCCTGAATACGGGATAGATGCGGTTCTTCTTGCCGCCGCCGATCAGATCGAAGGTGCCGAGCGCTTTCGGGATCGTATAGCTTTCCAGCGCGCGATGCAGGCGCTGCGCGAATTTCGCGTCCTTGCTCGAATAGGAGATGAAGGCGGCGTAGCGATAGAGTTCGGCCATGGCGTCCCCCCGGACGCCGGCAGTCTAACGCGGCATGCTCTTATGTCGAGGTGGTCAGCCCCGCATCGCCGCCTCGACCGCCTCGTCGATGCGCCGCTCCGTCTGTTCGCCGAGATAGCGGTCGAAGGCGGCGATGGGCCGGCCGTTGCGCGCGAACACGAAAAGCCGCGGCAGCATGATCTCGCTGCCGCAACCGAATGCGGCATAGGCTTCGACGGTGCCGCGCACCTGCGCATAGAAGGCGCGGTGCGCCTGCAGGAAGCGCGCGATCTCGATCTCGTTGGCGCGTGTGTCGACATTGACGCCGAGAATGTTGAGTCGCGCCGGGGCGATGCGCGTGCGCATGCGGCCGAGGTGACGCGCTTCGATCGCGCACGGTCCGCACCAAGTGGCCCAAAAACTTATGACTGAGGCCGCGCCTGGCGTGAGGACTTGGGCGAGTGTCGTATCAGCGCCATCGCGCTGCAAACGCACGTTGCTGAGCGTTGGAAGCGCCGGCGGCAAGGGCGGCGCGATGCGGTCGGCAAAAGCTACAGACGGCGTGACAGCGGCAAGCCCCGCCGCAAGCAGCGAACGACGCGCAAGCATGCGCTCTCCCCCAGCCGGCAGAGCGCCGCAGCGCACTCATGGCGGCTGAGTCATGTGTACTTGGAATTGCCGAGTCGCGCGATGCGGCAGCTGTAAAAAGCTAGGCCCTAGTACCGGCGCTCCACGATGAAATCGACGGTGTCGAGCAAGAGGCGCGCGCGCGGGCCGAACAGCGCCAGGTGCTGCTTGGCCTGTTTTGACAGCATGGCGATGCGTTCGCGGGTGGCGTCGGCGCCGAGGACGGTGACAAAATTCACCTTGCCCCGCGCGCGGTCCTTGCCGACGGCCTTGCCGGTGTCGCGCACAACGCCTTCGGCATCCAGAAGATCGTCCACCATCTGGAAGGCCAAGCCCACGTCATGCGCATAACGCGACAGCGCCGTCTTTTCCGCGTCGGACGCGCAGCCAATCATGGCGCCGGCGTCGACGGGGAAATTGATCAAAGCGCCGGTCTTCAGCCGGTTCATGCGCGTCACCGCGATGAGGTCCGAGCCGATGTCGGCGCCGGCCATGTCCGCCGCCTGCCCAGCCACCATGCCCAACGGCCCCGCGGCCTTCGCCAGACCCCCGATCAGCTTGCAACGCATTTGCGGGTCGGAGTGCGTCGCCGGTTCCGCCAGGATTTCGAATGCGAACGTCAGCAGCGCATCGCCGGCCAGAAGCGCGGTGGCTTCATCGAAAGCGCGGTGCAAAGTGGCGCGTCCCCGCCGCAGATCGTCGTCATCCATGCACGGCAGGTCGTCATGGATCAGCGAATAGGTATGCACGCACTCGATCGCGCACGCGGT